>JALQTL010000168.1 GCA_023260935.1 Paracoccaceae bacterium | reverse complement strand
CCCCACAGCGCTTGCTATACGGCCCCCGTGTTCCGGCGTAGCTCAGCGGTAGAGCAGTTGACTGTTAATCAATTGGTCGTAGGTTCGATCCCTACCGCCGGAGCCAATACATCCAAGGGCTTAGCTTAGCTGCTGAGCCCTTTGTTTTTGGCTTAGTCGCATCTTAGGCTCCTCGAAGCGCTTCAGGCATCGATTTTCCCAATCATACACCTTGCGGTATCGTCGCTGCGTTCCTCCCTCCAGTGGTAAGACCAGTGGTTGCCGGTCCTCCGCCCGTCTTTGAAGGGCAAAGTATCGGCAACTGGCCTAACGTGTGGTGGCTGGTACCATAAGGGCACCCACGCGAGAAAAAGAGGAGCGTGCGTATGCAGCCAGCTTTTGTTCTCGAAGCCAGCAGGTCGGACGGGGCGAAGTATCGTCTAGAGCTGAACTTGGGCCTTATGGTCCTCGGCTGGCTCGGGCGCTTGTTCTAACCGGTCGAGCTGAAAGGAAAGGCGGAATGGAAATCGAAGTGGGCAATGCCCCGCCCAGAGCGCCCATTCTTCCCTTAACTCGCCCGATTGTCGCCCAGATCGGGCGTCACAAAGAAGCCAAGGTTCGCGGTTGCGGTAGAATGCCCCGGCACCATCACGCCGAAGTTGATCCGCTGGGCAGGCTTCGAGAAGGAATTTGATCTTGAAGGCACTTCTGAAGGGTTTGGGTATCGTTTTCGTCCTCATGGTGGCCGGGCTGACTGTCGCGGTGACGGCACCGCAGATCGGGCTTTGGGTCGGGCTGGCCTTCCTCGTGCTGCCTATGGTGGCTCTATTCAAGCCGCTTCCCCAACTCTACCTCGGGCATCGGGGATTCAGCATCTCGGTTGCGGTCTTCGTCGGGATGATGACGACTCTCGGCTCGGTGGGCTCGAATGCAGACAATCAGAAAATGGCAGAACTGCGGGCCACGGACCCAACCGCATACCTTGCCGCACTCGAAACCCGGAACAAGACAAAATGGCTGGCCGAATTGGAAGAACTCGCCCCCGAGCGTTTCGCCGTCGAGAGCACCAAGGCCGCCGAAGCCGAGAAAGCCCGCAATGCCGAAGCCGATGCAGCCGAGGCCGCCCGGGCCGCAGAACAGGAACGGGCAGCCGCACAGAAGAAAGCTGAGGCCGAAGCGGCCCGCCAGGCGGATCAGGACGCCAAGGTTCAGGCCTATGTCGAGCAACTGGATCGCGAGATTGCATCCATGCCCGGGGTCAGCGCGGCGAAATACACCAGCGACGTTCCGAGCATCAACACGGGGCTCATTCTCTTGGGAACTTGGGCCTTGCTCTATGAGGAAGGCGGCAAGCTTCCCCTCACGGACGAAGCGCGGGCGAAGCGGGAACAGTTCCGGCGCCTCTTGGTCAACAAGCAGGTGCAGTTCCTGCCCGCCCTGCGTGACGCCTACGGCCCCGCGATGCGCCAACAGCTTTGGGAGGCGGACGGAAGCGCCCGGACAATCGGCGCGGGCTACAAGACGGTTGAGTTCGTTTCGGTAGCCTTCGCCCGGAATGCCAACATCAAGCAAATTCACACCGATATTCGGGAGTATCTGATGATGCTCCGCTTTACCCGGGCGCAATACAAATGGATCAGGGAGGCTTCCGAGTTCAGTTATTACCAAATGGAAGTGCCCAAGGACTCGGACATTGTGAAATGGGAAAGCGGCGCGCGCTGGCGTGTGCTCGAATAGACCGCACCAGATGAAGCGATCAAGACCCAAGGAGACACAAGGCTATTTGTACATTTGAAACGGGTAATCTTCACCGCCCTGACCGATGATGGCATTGACGAACTGAAAGAAATACTCAGGGACGCCCGCGTCACCACCGAAACCTGGCATGCGTTCCTCGACGACTTTGTCGACGACGAAAACCTCGTCGCCCGCATCAAGGCCCAGTCGCCGCTGTAACAACCGGCCGGTTACGATCGAAATCCGCACCCTCCCGGAACCGTTCCTCTATCAGGATTTCACGGCTGTGCAGTTCCAGCGAACGCCCCGAGCGCGCCTTGCGCCGTCGAAGGACAGTCTGCGCCCGGGAAATGAAATCGTCACTTCAGCGCTGAGACTGTTCGTTTATCGCCCGACGGTGCCTTTGGGGCCCTGCACCATCACCCAAGGTTCGCCGTTTTGGCCCCCCTGGCAGTTTCCTCGTGGCGATTTCGGATGGCGTCCGGCGCAGGGCGTTGTTCTTCCGCTTCGCGGTTGCCTTTCGCCCGGGGCGGGTCAGGGGCGGGTCAGGCTTACGAGGGCAGAGCCGAGGCGCGTGGTGGCGTCCATCATGTCGAGGATCACATCGAAATGGTGGCGCCCGGCCACGCGCAGCACGGGGGCGTCCAGTGCCTTTGCATAGGCCTCGCTCTGCCGGTGAAAGCCGGAGGTTTCGGTTTCGGCGACGGCGACAAGCATCTTCGGGGGCTTTCGGGCCTGCAGGTGGCGCAGGGGGCTGAAGGTGGCAACCTCGGCCGGGCTTAGCGCCATCCATTCCTGCACATGGCTTTTTGCAATCGGGGCAAGTTCAAAAAGCCCGCTGACCGGCAGGGCCGCATGCAGGGGCTGATCGGGCAGGCCAAGCCCCTGCTGCCAACCCGGCTGCATCAGCGTGCCCACCAGATGCCCCCCGGCCGATGATCCGGTTGCAATGATGCGGCTGCGGTCAATTCCCAGATCCCCTGCCCCGTGCCACAGGAAGGCAAGGGCCCGACGCACATCTTCCACGATTTCGGTCATCGAGGCGCCGGGTGCTAGCCGGTAGTCGATGGCGGCGGTTGCGATCCCCCGGGCCGCCAGCATCGGCGCCATGAAGCCCGAATGCCCCCGCGACAGCGCGCGCCAGTATCCGCCGTGGATGAACATGACCAGCGGCCGGCTTTCCCCCGGCACCGTACCGTAAAGATCCAGCGCAAGGCCCCGCTGCGGATCGTAGACAACCCCGGGCCGCGTGCCGGGGGCAGCAAGGGCGGCTTCGGTGTAGTGGTGATAGGCGCCGATCGTGCGTTCGAAATCTTCGACCGAGCAACAGGCGCGCGCGGTGTAATCGGCATCCAGCCGGGCCCGTGGCCAGCTTGCCTCATCTGCGATCATATCACCAACCCCGTGCCGCGGTTTTCGATCAGCCGCACCAACGACAGCGCCGTCATCTCTGACGATTTCGGGTTGGTCGCCAGCGGGCGGTTTTCCAGCGTGATCGTTATTCGCCCGAATGCCCCTTCGGCATGAACCACATGCCGGTTAAGCCGGCCCCCCGGATCGGCCACCAGGGCAAGCGTCGTGCGGTCCAGCCCCAGCCCTGCAAGGGCCGAGATCACCGCCACATTGGCGTTCTGCGGGAAGCGGGCAGCGGCCTCGCGCGCCGTCCCTTCGAAAAAGGTCACCGGGGCATCAAGGTTTGCCAGATCGCACAGGGTTTCTGCCGCCGTCCCCGCCCAGGCGGCGGGGGGTTTTGCAATCTCGTGGCGGACCAGATCCAGCGGCAGCCGTGCGGCGGCGGACAGCGCGTCGATCCCGCCAAGGGCGCCCGGCGGCACCAGAAGCCGCCGCCCCCGCGCCTGTGCCTGCGCCAGAAGCCCGTCGCGCAGCGCATCATCGGTCAGCGCCGAGGTGGAAGAAACGGCAAAATCAGCCCCGGCAGAAAAGGCCGCCCGCCCCCAGGGTTCCACGCTGTCGCGCCCCGCCGCCTCGACCACCAGGTCGGGGTTCAGGGCGGCAAGGCCCGCGGGGTCTGACAGGGCAAGCGCGCCTTCTGGCAGCGCCATGTCACGCGGGCGCGTAATATCGCGCATCGCCACGCCAACGATCCGCACCGGCGCCTTGCGTTCCAGAAGCAGCGCGGCCACACGGCTGGCGATTGCCCCCCAACCCACCAGAACCAGCGCAAGATCAGAGCCCGACATAACCCTGCACCTCTGTCGCATCGCGCGTCATGTCCTCACCCGTGCCGGACCAGACCGTCCGGCCGCGTTCGATGATATAGTGCCGGTCAGCCAGCCGCCGCAGAACCCCAAGGTTCTTGTCGATCAGCAGGATGGATTGCCCTTCGCCCTTTAGCCTTTCGATGACATGCCAGATCTCGGTGCGGATCACCGGTGCAAGGCCTTCGGTCGCCTCGTCCAGAATCAGCAGGCGGGGGTTCGTCATCAGCGCGCGCCCTACTGCCAGCATTTGCTGTTCGCCCCCCGAAAGCGTGCCCGCCATCTGGCCCGCGCGTTCGCGAAGCCGGGGAAAAAGCTGATAGATCCTTTCCAGCGTCCAGGGATCCTTGCGGCCCAGCCGGTTGCCGGCCGTGGCCACAAGGTTTTCGCGCACATTCAGCGTGGGAAATATTTGCCGGCCCTCGGGGACCAGCCCCGCCCCAAGCCGCGCAATGCGCTCGGGCGCCATGCCGGCAATGGGCTTGCCGTCAAAGCTGATCTCGCCTCCCTGCGGGTGCAGCAGCCCCATGATGCAGCGCACGGTCGTGGTCTTGCCCATGCCATTTCTGCCCAACAGGGTGACGACTTCGCCGTCGCGCAGATCAAGCGATATGTCGAACAGCACGCGGCTGGCGCCATAGGCGGCGGAAAGGTTGCGCAGGCTCAGCACAGTTCATCCTCCGCGCCCAGATAGGCCTCGCGGACGGCGGGATTGGAACGGATCTCGTCCACGCTGCCTTGGGCGATGATGCGGCCATAGACCAGCACCGAAACCCGGTCGGCCAGGGCAAAGACCGCCTCCATGTCATGTTCGATCAGCAGGATCGCGGTCTGCGCCTTCAGCTTTTCAAGCTGGCCGATCATGGCCTGGCTTTCCAGATGCCCAAGCCCCGCCATCGGTTCGTCCAGCAGCATGATCCGGGGGGCCATGGCCATGGCCATAAGAAGTTCAAGCTGCTTCTTTTCGCCATGCGAAAGATCAGCCACCAGCGCCGCCTCGCGGCCTGTCAGAAGGCTGTCGCGCAGGATGGCCTTGGCCCTTTCCCAGACCGAGCGGCGCTTTTGCACCGCATCCCAGATACGGAAATTGCCGCCCTCATGCGCCTGCAAGGCCATGCCCACGTTCTGCATGACCGTCATGTCGTCCAGGAGCGAGGTGATCTGGAACGTCCGCCCCAGTCCGCGCGCCACCCTTTCGGCCACCGAAAGGCCGGTGATGTCTTCTTCCATCAGATGAATGGTGCCGGCATCCGCCACAAGCTCGCCGCTCAACTGGTTTACAAGGGTGGATTTGCCAGCGCCGTTCGGGCCGATCAGGGCGTGGATTTCCCCTGCTGCCACATCCAGCGTCACGTCATCGGTGGCCACCAGCCCACCAAAGCGCTTGCGCAGGCCGCGCACGGAAAGAACCACGCTCATTTCCGTCCCCCCAGCCGCGAAACAAGCGCCATCAGCCCGCCCTTGGTTCCCAAGACCACCACCAGCAGGATCAGCCCCAGTGCCAGCGGCCAATGTTCCGACCAGGATGACAGCACCGATTCCAGCACCATGAAGGCCCCTGCCCCCAGAAACGGCCCGAACAGCGTGCCGACACCGCCCAGAATGACCATCACCATCAGCTCACCCGATTTTGTCCAGTGCAGCATGTCGGGGCTGGCAAAGCGCAGGAAGTTGGCCATCAGCGCGCCGGCAAGGCCCGTGCCCATGCCCGAAAGGACAAAGGCATAAAGCTTGTAGCGAAAGGCCGGAACGCCAAGCGCGGCCATCCGCCTTTCATTCTGGCGCAAGCCATCCAGCACCGCGCCAAAGCTGGAATTGACCACCCGCCGCAGGCCCAGAAAGAACAGCGTGGTGATGGCAAGAACCACCCAATAGAACGTGGCCTTGTCGCGCATGTTCAGGAAGGGCAGTTCGTTCGCACGGCGGATGATGATGCCGTCCTCGCCGCCATAGGTTTTCAGCGAAACGAAGAAAAAGAAGATCATTTGCGCGAAGGCCAGCGTGATCATGATGAACTGCACGCCCCCGGTGCGCAGGGCCAGCGTGCCGATCAGGGCCGCCACAAGGCCCGAAACCAGAACCGCCGCCGGCAGCGTGATCAGCAACTGGCTGGTGCCCGGAATCAGGCCCAGAAACAGCGTGCCTTCGGTCTGGTGAAAGAACAGAAAGCCCACGACATAGCCGCCAATCCCGAAGAACGCGGCATGCCCGAAGCTGACCATGCCGCCAAAGCCCAGCACGAAATTCAGGCTGGCCGCCGCCATGCCATAGATCAGGATGCGCGTCATCAGCGACAGAAAGGCAGGCTGGCCTGCAAGGTCGGTCAGTACCGGCATCAGTGCCAGCACCAGCAAGAGCCCCAGCCCAAGGATACGATGGCGCGTCATGCCGTGGCCCCGAACAGCCCTTTGGGCCGCACCAGAAGAACGATGGCCATCAGAAGGTATATCCCCATCGAGGCGATGCCGATCCCCAGCGCATCCGCCTCGGATCCGGGCATGACCTGCCGCAGAAGCGAGGGCAGAAAGGCCCGCAAAAGTGTATCGACCAACCCCAGCAGGATGCCTGCCACGAAGGCCCCGCGAATGGACCCGACGCCGCCGATGACGACGACCACAAAGGTGGCCAGGAGGATCTGTTCACCCATCCCCACCTGCACGGCCAGAATGGGCGCGGCCATGAACCCCGCCAGCCCCGCCAACAGCGCGCCAAGGCCGAAGACCAGCGTGTAAAGCAGGCGGATATCCACGCCAAGGGCGCGCACCATCTCGCGGTTGGTCGCTCCGGCCCGGACCAACATGCCGATCCGCGTGCGGTTGATCAGGAAATAAAGCCCGACCGCCACCAGCAGGCCCACGGCGATCATCAGGAGCCGGTAGGTCGGATAAGGCAGCCCCGGCAGCAGCATGACCGATCCGTCCAGCCCGGCGGGAAGCTGGGTGAACAGCGGCTGGCGGCCAAAGAGCAGGATGATCGACTGGTTGAATGTCAGGATCAGGCCAAAGGTCGCCAGAACCTGATCCAGATGGTCGCGCGCATACAGCCGTCGCACCACCAGCGCCTCGATGGCAAAGCCCGTCAGGGCGGCGGCGGCAAGCGCCGCGGGGACGCCCAGCCAGAAGCTGCCGGTCTGGGCCGCCACATAGGTGCCTGCATAGGCCCCGATCATGTAAAGCGACCCGTGGGCAAGGTTGATCACCCCCATGATCCCGAAGATCAGGGTCAGCCCGGCGGCCAGCAGGAACAGCATGACCCCGTATTGCAGGCCATTCAGCACTTGTTCGACAAAAAGGATCATCGGCCCGTCCGATCAAAAGCCCTGACGTCAGGCGGTTCGGCCGGGGCAGAACAGGCCCTGCCCCGGCCAAAGGCGCTTACATCTTGCACTCGGCGGCGTAGACGTCGCCCACCTGCTCGCGCAGCTTTTCGCGCGTCACCGCCACCGGCTTGCCACCGTCTCCGGCCACGATCTCGGTCAGGAACCAGTCCTGCACGGGGTGCTGGTTGGGACCAAAGGAAAACGCCCCGCGGGTGCTTTCGAAATCGGCCTCGCGCAGCGCGGCGCGCAGGGCATCGATGTCATCGACGCCACCGGTCTTTGCCAGGGCCGAGGCGATCAGGCGGGCGGTGTCATAGCCCTGCTGACCATAGGTCGTCAGCGGCCGGTCGGGGTATTTCGCGGCCCATGCCTCGACCATGGCCTTCGAGGCGGCATTGTCGAAATCGTGGTTCCAGTGGGTCGTGCCGCGCAGGCCGATCGCGGCTTCGCCCACCGCGTTCAGGATCACCGCATCCAGCGAGGGTTCCGAAAGCACCATCGGCACGGCGCCCAGAAGCCCGGCCTGCTGATACTGCTTCAGAAAGGCGATGCCCTGCCCGCCGGGGTGGAACTGGAACACCACATCGGCCCCGGCGGCACGGATCTGCGCCATTTCGGGGGCGAAATCCGTCTGGTCGAGCGCGGTATAGATTTCCGTCACCTCGCCGCCGAATTCGCGGGCAAAGCCGGCGATCGCGTCCTTGCCGGCCTGATAGTTCGGCGCAAGGGCGACGGCCTTGGTATAGCCCAGCTTCTTGGCCGCCGCGCCGCTGGCTTCGTGCAGGGCGTCATTCTGCCAGCTGACCACAAAGTAATTCGGGTTGCAGCCTGCCCCGGCAAGGTTCGACGGGCCGGCGTTCGGGCTGATATAGATCGCGCCATTGTCCACGATCTCGGGCACAGTGGCACCGGCCACGTTGGAAAAGACGATCCCGGTCAGCAGCTTGATCCCGTCTTCGTTCATGAACTTGTCGGCGATCTGCAAGCCGTTGCCGGGCTTTAGCCCGTCATCTTCAACAACCAGCGCCACCTCGACCCCGCCCAGCTTGCCGCCCTCCATGTCGATGGCAAGCTGCATTCCGTCGCGGATCTGTTCCCCCAGATAGCCGGGCGGGCCCGACAATGTGGTGATCATCCCGATCTTCACCGGCTCTGCCAGACCCGGCAGGGCCATCAGTGCCAGCAAGCTGGCGGCCGTCAAAAGCGATTTCATCTTTGTTCTCCCTTGTTGGATGCCCGTTCGGGCTTGTTGACTGAAGGCTGCCCGTTTGGCGCAGTTATTTCAAGCCTGAAACAACTCAGAGCGTGACCCACCCCGGCGGCGGTTCCTTGCCCGGATGCAAGGCACCGCAATGCGGGCAGGTGCGCGCGGCCTCGTCGGCATAGAAGGCCGCATAGATCGGCGGCAGGTCATCAACGATCGATTCGAGGTCGACCTCGGCGCGATGGACAAGATGCCGACATTCGAAGCAATACCACTCGATCGCATCCAGCGCGCCTTCGGGGCGGGCGGGTTCGATCACCAGCCCGATCGACCCCTCCTGCGGGCGCTGCGGGGAATGGCGCAGATGGGCGGGCAGCAGAAAGACATCGCCCTCGCGGATCGGCACATCATAGAAATCGCCCGTCTGCGT
>JALQTL010000133.1 GCA_023260935.1 Paracoccaceae bacterium | reverse complement strand
GCGTCAACGAACATGGCAGTGCCATCGGCATGCCGCAGCTTTGCGCTGACTGGATGCCGAACCAGATCTTCTGGCTTCTGGTGACGCTGGTCGTGATTTATCTGGTGCTGTCGCGCATCGCCCTGCCGCGCATTGGTGCGGTTCTGGCAGAACGTCGCGGCACGATCACCAATGATCTGGCTGCCGCCGAAGACCTGAAGCTGAAGGCTGTCGAAGCCGAAAAGGCCTATAACGACGCGCTGGCCGCCGCCAAGTCGGAAGCCAACAAGATCGTGGCCGAGGCTCGCGCCGGGATCCAGAAGGAACTGGATGCCGCCACGGCAAAGGCTGATGCCGAAATCGCCGCCAAGGCCGCCGAGTCGGAATCGCGGATTGCCGAAATCCGGGCCGGTGCACTGGAAGCAGTCACGGAAGTGGCGCGCGACACGGCGAAGGAACTGGTCGCCGCCCTTGGGGGCAAGACCGACGCACGCGCAGTTACGGCGGCTGTGTCCGCCCGGCTGAAAGGGTAAGGCCATGACCAGACTTGCAACCGTACTGCTGGCACTGGCCGCTTCGCCCGCATTGGCGGCTTCCGGGCCGTTCTTCAGCCTTGGCAATACCGATTTCGTGGTAACGCTGTCGTTCCTCGTTTTCGTGGGCATCCTGCTGTATTTCAAGGTGCCGGCCATGGTCACCGGTCTGCTGGACAAGCGGGCCGCCCAGATCAAGGCCGAGCTTGAAGAAGCCCGTGCCCTTCGGGAAGAAGCCAAGGCGCTGCTGGCATCTTACGAGCGTCGTCAGAAGGAAGTGAAAGAGCAGGCCGACCGCATCGTTTCCGGTGCCAAGGCCGAAGCCGAAGCCGCCGCCGCGCAGGCCCAGCTTGACCTGAAGAACGCTATAGCGCGCCGTCTGGCCGCCGCGGAAGAACAGATTTCCGCTGCCGAAGGCAGTGCTGTTCGGGAAGTGCGCGAAAAGGCCATTTCGGTGGCTGTTGCCGCCGCGGGAGAGCTTCTGGCCAAGCAGATGACGGCAGAGGCCGCCGCAGCTTCGATCGACGCCGCGATTTCGCAGGTGGAAGCAAAGCTGCACTGATCCTGTGTCAGGATCCTGAGATGTGAAAAACCGGCCTGTGGGCCGGTTTTTCTTTATCGGCTTTGTTCGTGTTCGAAACGCTGGCGCGCAATGGCTTCGTTCTTTTCGGCCTTGATCTGTTCGGCCAGGGATTTTTCGACATAGTTCAAATGCGCCTCGACGGCGGCGCGCGCGGCGACTGGATCACGGGCTTGCAGGCCATCGTTCATGGCGCGGTGCTGATCCAGCAGCATGTCCCGCGTGGTGCGGTTCTCGAACATCATTTGCCGATTGTAAAAGACCCCCTGCCGCAGCAGGTCGAACATCGACCGCATCATGTGCAGCATGACGACATTGTGGCTGGCTTCGATGATGGCCATATGAAACTGCGCATCCAGCGCGGCCTCATCCGTCGGGTCGCGCTTCAGATGGGCCGCTTCCATCTTGTGAAACAGCGCATCCACCACTTTCAGATCGGTGTCAGACCCCAGCACCGCCGCCCGCTCGGCTGCCAGCCCCTCCATGTCGCGGCGAAAGGCGACATAGTCGAAGACCGCTTCTTCATGGCTGGCAAAAAGCTGGACAAGGGCATCCGAAAAGGCGGAACCCAGAACCTCGGCCACATAGATGCCCGCGCGAGCCCGGCTGACCAGCAGCCCGCGATCCTGCAATTCGGCCACGGCATCGCGCAGGGACGGCCGGGAAACGCCCAGCCGGTCAGAGAGTTCCCGTTCTGACGGAAGCCGTTCACCCGGACGCAGAATGCCGCGCAGGATCAACTGTTCAATTTGCCGGACAACCGATTGCGAAAGCTTTTCGGTGTGAATCTTCATGAATGGCATTTGCGCGCACCTGCTCTATTGGTCAAAATCTATGACCACTGAGAGGCGTTCTCAAGGTAAAAAGAAAAGCCCGACGGGATCGCCGGGCTTTTCGGTTCTGTCCAAAGGCCGGTGTCAGGCAGTCGGGCGGATGATGATCTCGACCCGGCGGTTCTGGGCGCGGCCGATTTCGGTATTGTTCGACGCCACCGGCTGATCAAAGCCGCGGCCGATGGTGGTGATGCGACCCTGCGGCACGCCGTTCTGCGACAGGACCGAAGCCACCGCATTCGCGCGCCGCTGTGACAGGTCATAGTTATAGGCGGCACTGCCTGTGTTGTCGGTATGGCCGATCACTTCGATACGGCTGTTGGGATAGCGGATCAGGCTCATGGCGACGCTGCCCAGATCGGCACGCAAATCGGGCCGCAGGGCAGCACTGTCCACCGCGAAAAGCAGGTCTTGCGGCATGTTCACGGTCAGGTACTGACCGTTGCTCGTGACCGTGACATTCGGGTTGTTGATAGACCCACGCAATTCGGCGGCCTGCCGATCCAGCGAAGCGCCGATGGCCCCGCCTGCGGCCGCGCCAAGTGCGCCGCCGATCACGGCCTTGGCCAGACGGTCATCCCCGCCCGAGGAAGCGCCGGCAAACGCACCCGCCAAGCCGCCGATTACCGCGCCCGATTGCGCGCGGGCGTTTGGGTTGTCGGGGTAGGCATTGGGATCGACGCAGGCGGTCAGGGCAAGAAGCGATGCCGCCGAAAGAAGAAGGGGGGTCTTGAAGGTCATGTCTGCCGCCTCGTGTCATCTGGGGCCCGCCATTGCTGCGGGCGCGCAAGCACTATAGCAACGCCTGATCGTGCCAAACAGTTCCCGCCTTGGGTCAGCAGGTTTCCGCCCATCACGTTGCGGTGTGGTCCATGACAGGCGGGCCCGCATCCGCGCGCGCCGCTTCCCATGCCAGCAGAGCCCGCTTTACCGGCAGGCCCCAGTGATAGCCGCCAAGCGCGCCTTCCTTGCGCAATGCGCGGTGGCAGGGGATCAGCCAGCTGATCGGGTTGCGGCCGACGGCCGTTCCCACTGCACGCACTGCCCGGGGATGGCCGATGGCACGGGCGATTTCGCCATAGGTGGTCACATGGCCGGAAGGCACGCGCAGCAACGCCTCCCATACCTTGATCTGAAAGGGCGCGCCGATCAGATACAACGGGGCGCTGCCACCGCTGCCCTGCTGGGCGCCGAAGGCCACGTTGACCATGGGTCGCAGCGCCGCCGGGTCTTCCACGGGCTGCGCCTTCGGCCAGCGGCCCAGCAGATCCCGCACGGCCGCCTCGGTGCCCATTTCAGCGGAAAAGCCCATGCCGCAAACACCCCTTTCCGTGCCCGCCACGATCGCGGGGCCAAAGGGGCTGTCGAACCAACCCCAGCGGATGGCCAGCCCTTCGCCCCCCCGGGCATAATCGCCGGGCGTCATGGCTTCCCACGTCAGGAACAGGTCATGCAGCCGCCCCCCACCCGAAAGGCCGGCGGCATCGGCGGTTTCCAGAACCGTGGCGCGGGTGGCCAGCAGGCGCTTTGCATGGTCCAGCGCCAGATATTGCTGATAACGCTTCGGGCTGACCCCGACCCACTGGCTGAAGGTGCGCTGGAAATGTGCCGGGCTCATCCCCATCCGGGCGGCAAGGTCTTCGAGCGTCAGGCCGGGGCCTGCCTCATCGATAACCCGCAGCGCGCGGGCGATGACGTTGTAATGATAGGGGGGCGATTGGTCGGTCATCGGCGTCTCCTTCGCCGTGCATAATAAGATCGGGGCGGTGGCGCGGCGACCCGATTCCTGCGCCTAAACGCTTGTCGTGGCCCCGGCTTTATGGTCCATAAGGCCATGGTCAGGCAGCTTGATTACAACGCGATGAAGGCAATCTTCACCCGGTTCCAATCGGTGGACCCGGAGCCGAAGGGCGAGTTGGAACATACCAATGCCTTCACCCTTCTGGTCGCGGTGGCGCTTTCGGCTCAGGCCACGGATGTGGGCGTGAACAAGGCCACCCGGGCCCTGTGGCCCGTGGCCGATACGCCCGAAAAGATGCTGGCCTTGGGCGAAGAAGGCCTGATCCAGCATATCAAGACCATCGGCCTTTATCGCAACAAGGCCAAGAACGTGATCCGGCTGAGCCAGATCTTGGTCGACCGCTACGGGGGAGAGGTGCCTTCCAGCCGTGCCGCGCTGCAATCGCTGCCCGGGGTAGGGCGCAAGACGGCGAATGTGGTCCTGAACATGTGGTTCCACCAACCGGCTCAGGCGGTGGATACGCATATCTTCCGCGTCGGCAACCGCAGCGGCATCTGCCCCGGCAAGGATGTGGACCAGGTTGAACGCGCCATCGAAGACAATGTGCCGGCCGAATTCCAGCAGCACGCCCATCACTGGCTTATTCTGCACGGCCGATATATCTGCGTTGCGCGCAAACCCAAATGCGGCATCTGCCCGATCGCGGAATGGTGCCAGTTCGAGGATAAAACGGCATGAAGAAGTTTCAGATCGTCGGCATCGGCAATGCCATGGTGGATATCCTTTCGCGGGCCGATGATGCCTTTCTGGAACAGGCCGGGATCGGCAAGGGGATCATGCAGTTGATCGATATGCCGCGGGCGATTGATCTCTATTCCCGAATCGGGCCGGCCAAAGAAATCTCAGGCGGGTCGGCGGCCAACACCATTGCGGGCATTGCCGGTCTGGGTGGGCGAACGGCCTATGTCGGCAAGGTGAAGGATGACCAGCTTGGCATGATCTTCGCCCATGACCTGCGCGCCCAAGGGGCGGTTTATGAAACCGTGTTTGCGCCGAAAACGGCGGAACAGGAAACCGGCCGCTGCATCGTGATCGTCACACCGGATGGCGAGCGCTCGATGAACACCTATCTGGGCGTGACCGAGTTTCTTGAACCGTCCGACATCGATCCGGCGATGATGGCGGATGCGGAATGGATCTATCTGGAAGGCTACCGCTTTGACGGGCCTGAAAGCCATGCCGCCTTTGCCAAGGCGATTGCGGCCTGCAAGGGCGCGGGCGGGCGGGTTTCCATCACCCTGTCAGACCCGTTCTGCGTGGAACGTCACCGCGATGCCTTCCGCCGGATGATCCGCGAGGATGTGGACCTCTTGTTCTGCAACCGGTCGGAAATGCTGTCGATGTATCAGACCACCGATTTCGAGGCAGCCCTTGCCGAAGCTGCGGCCGAGGTGGACATCGTTGCCTGTACCGACAGTGAAAAGGGTGCTCATATTCTGGCAGGGGGCAAGCGTTGGGACGTACCAGCCGTGCCGACAGAGATTGTCGATGCCACCGGCGCGGGCGATCTTTTTGCTGGTGCGTTCCTGTGGGGGCTGACCGAAGGCCATGATCTGGAAATCTGCGGACGCATGGGCAATCTGGCCGCATCCGAGATCATCAGCCACATTGGGGCCCGCCCGGAACAAGACCTGAAAGCCCTGTTCCGAAGCCATGGATTGATCTGAGGATCCGGGGGGTCAGCGCCCGGCCAAGCTGCGGCGTTTCACTGACATGCAATCCAGTGCATCGGCTGCGGTGTCCAGCCACAGTGCATCTATCCGGTCGATGACACCGGGGTCGAACCGGTCTTCGCATTCCCAGTACCGCCCGGAAGGCACGATGTAATCCGCATCCTGTTCCGCGCGCAACGCCGCGTCGATCTTCAAAGGATCATAGGCTTGCGCGCGCAAGGCGTGCAGATCGCCTCGCCCGGCGCGTGGATAGATCAGGCGGCTTTCCTTGGCGCTGGACAGGTTCACGACCGCGCAGCCTTGTCTTGCCGCAAGGACCATCAGCCGCGCCGACTTCGCCTCAAGCGAGCGCAGGGTGATGTCGTCGCGCAGCGGGTCTGCCGTTCCGGTACCGTAAAAATGCGTATTCCCCGATGTGGGATAGACCATGTCGCAGCCGATCATGGCAATCACGCGCGGACGCAGCGCGCCAAGGGCCCAATAGGCGGCGGTAAAAGCCATGGTCCCGCCGCCATAGACAAAGCCGCCAAAGCTGTTCTGGATCGGCACATAGTCTTGCGCGGTGGCGATCTGCTGGCCGGGCAGCAACGTGCCGGGGTGGCGATCGGCCGGAAAATCCTCGGGGTGGATCAGCCAGTCCCAATCCGGGCGCACGCGCCAGGCATTGTTGATGGCCACCAGAACCTCGCCCGGGCGCTTTGTCCAACCTTGCGCGGCAAGAACCCCGGGACCGGACCCGAAAACAACGGCAATAGACATGTCAGCCCCCAGAAACGCGTCCGCACCGGTGACATAGGGCGTTCCCGGCAAAGACCACCGCAGGGATGCAACTTTTTGCGATTGCGGTCAGACTGCCGGGCGATCAGTTGCCCAGCTTGGCGTGAACCTCGTCCAGATCAACCTCGCTTTTGGGCATCTTGTTCGCGGGGTTCTCGAAATCGTATTTGAACAACTGGAAATCGCGTTTGTAGATTTCCCAGACCAGATGCATCGACAGGTCGTCGAAATAGTCTTCCACCGGATGCAGCCGCTTTGGCCCGTGGCCTTCGCTTTCGTTGAAGCGCGGGATCTTTTTCAGATCAACCGGCACGGGGGTTTTCACCGCCTTCAGTACTGTCTGCATGCCGTCATTGAACTGTTCGGTGAAAAAGATGTGGTCATAGCGGCCACCGTTCACGATGTAGGTAGAGATATGGCCCGACATGGCCGACCAGTGGATGTCAGGCTCCATCGGTTTTTTCCAGCGGATGGTATCACGGGCGAACAGCAGAAAGCGCCGGAAGCTTTTGATCTGGTCGAATTCGAAGCCGTCTTCGGGCCGGCCCACGTCGACCCCGTATTTCTGGGCAAGCTGCGGCACAAGGTTGCCGCGATAGCGTTTGCCGTTTCGCTGGATGCCGGCGATCTTGTCAAAGAAGCTGGAAAGGATGCGGGTGTAGGGGTTGCGAACACAGGTGAAGGCATAGCTTTTGTGTGCCTTCACATTCGCTTCGATCAGGGGCTGGCTTTCCTCTTGCGCCCATTTGTGCAGACCGGTCCTTGAATCGTGGATATCACCATCAAAGAACCGGCCATGATCGGAAAAGAACATGATCTGTCCGATGGTCGAGCAGGCGCATTTCGGCACCACCCGATACACCATGCTTTCGCTTTCCGTCATCCATGTGCCGGGAAAACCCATCACCACTGCTCCGTTGATTGCCGGACTTGTCTGTCCGATCCCAAGTTCCCGACAAATTTGCAAATAAAGACTGTCGTTTCAACGTGTGATGAAGCTAATTAGGGAAACAGTGACTCGTCTGCCTCGGGAACCGTCGCCAGCATGGCAAAGATTGCCTACATCCTGCTGACCCACAAAGACCCGGAGGGCGTGATCGCGCAGGCCGAGCGTTTGACGGCGGCGGGCGACATGGTGGCGATCCACTATGATGCCCGGTCATCGCAAAAGGATTTCGATCGCATCCGCACGACCTTGCAGGGCAATCCCGGCGTTACCTTCACCGCGCAGCGGGTGAAATGCGGCTGGGGGGAATGGAGCCTTGTGGACGCCTCGCTGATGGCGGTGCGCGCGGCCGTCGATGCTTTTCCCCGCGCCACGCATTTCTACATGCTGTCGGGTGATTGCATGCCGATCAAGTCGGCGGAATACGCCCATGCCTTTCTGGACAGCGAGGATGTGGATTATATCGAAAGCGTCGATTTCTTTACCTCGGACTGGATCAAGACGGGGATCAAGGACGAACGCCTGATCTACCGGCATTTTTTTAACGAACGCACGCAGAAGGCATGGTTCTACCGGTCGATGAACTTGCAGCGCAAGCTGGGCCTGTCGCGCAAGGTGCCGGCGGATATCCAGATGCAGATCGGGTCGCAATGGTGGTGCTTGCGGCGGCGGACGGTGGAATGGGTGCTGGACTTCACCGAAAAGCGCCGCGATGTGATGCGGTTCTTTCGCACGACATGGATCCCGGACGAGACTTTCTTCCAGACCATCGTGCGCCATCTGGTACCGGAACACGAAATTCGGTCGCGCACGCTGACCTTTCTGATGTTCACCGACTATGGCATGCCGGTCACCTTTTACAACGATCACTATGATCTGCTGCTGACCCAGGATTACCTGTTCGCCCGGAAGATCAGCCAGGATGCGAAGGAGCTGAAGGAACGGCTGGGAAAGCTTTACACCTCCAAGGGGACGCGCTTCCAGATTTCGAACGAAGGGCGCAGCCTCTTCAAGTTTCTGAGCGGGCGCGGCCGGATCGGGCGCCGCTTTGCCCCGCGGTTCTGGGAACGCGAAAGCTCGATTGGGCGCGAACGGCAGTTGATGATGGTGACCTGCAAGAAGTGGCACGTTGCCAAGCGGCTGGTTGATCGGGTCCGGCAGGTCACCAACATGCCGGCCATCGACTATCTGTTCAACGAGGATTCCACACCCCTTCCTGATCTGGGTGGCATCCAGACCACGCTGGAAAAGCGCACCCGCCACCGCCGCGCGCTGGTGCGGATGCTGTTCGATTACTGGCAGACCGACAGGCTGATTTTCTGCATCGACCCCGCGAATGTGGATCTGATGCAGGATTTCTACAATGACAAGGCGGCCGTGCGCCTGCTGGAGATCGAGTGCGACTTCACCGATGATTATCTGATCGGCCATGCCCGCAGGGTGGGACTTGCGGGCGATCGCACGCCGAAGGAAACGATCGACCGGCTGCTGCCGACCATTCGCTATGATGTGCGGTTCGAATCCGACCGCATCCGCGATGCCGGTTTTTCCGGCTTTCACCGCATAAGGCAATCGGCCACGGTGGATGAAAACACCGTGCCGCTGGCCGAATTCCTTGATATTCCTGTCGACAAGGCGCGCGAGATTGCCGCGACCGAATATCTTTTCGTCGATTGAGGACTGACCCTTGGCCTATGATCCCATGAACGTCTTTGCCCGCATCCTGCGCGGCGAAATTCCCAACAAGACCGTGCTGGACAGCACCCATACGCTGGCTTTCCATGACATCGCCCCGGCGGCGCCCGTGCATGTGCTTGTCATCCCGAAGGGCGCCTATGTTGATTTTGCTGATTTTGCGGCCAATGCCTCGGCGGAAGAGATCACCGATTTCCATCGCACCGCCGCCAAGGTCTGCGAGATTACCGGCGTGCGCCCGGGCGAGGGTTTCCGCGCCATCACCAATGCCGGGGCGCATGGCGTGCAGGAAGTGCCGCATTACCACCTGCATATCCTTGGCGGCCGCGTCATGGGCCGGATGATTCCGCGGGCGGACTGAAGGCTTGCTGCCCCTGCGGTGGCGGAGCGGAGCCTGACCCGTGCCGGGTCAGGCACTGTTTTTCTCTCGCCTCTGGCGCATTCGCGCCAACCGGGCTCGGTCGTGCCTCCGGCGGGAGTATTTGAAAAAGGTGCAAGCGGCGGGCCGGGTCTGGTGGGGATGTCTTCAGTGCGCCTTGGCCCAGTTTTCGCCTTTGCCCGCATCCACCACCAAGGGCACCTTCAGATCGACCACGGGGGAGGCGGCGGCTTCCATCACCTGACGTGCGCGGGCGGTCAGGTCTTCTGCCTGATCCTCGGCCACTTCGAACAGCAGTTCGTCATGGACCTGTAGCAGCATCCTTGCGTCAAGGCCGGCGATGGCATCGGGCATGCGGATCATCGCGCGGCGTATCACATCGGCTGCCGTGCCCTGAATCGGGGCATTGATCGCGGCGCGTTTGGCAAAGCCGGCGCCGGGGCCTTTGGCGGAGATGTCGGGGGTATGGATCTTGCGGCCGAAGAGGGTCTGGACATAGCCCTTTTCCTGCGCGGTCTTGACCGTTTCGGACATGTATTCCCGAATGCCGGGAAAGCGTTCGAAGTAGCGGTCGATAAACCCCTGCGCCTCGGCCCGGGGGATGCGCAGGTTGCGGGCAAGCCCGAAGCCCGAGATGCCGTAGATGACGCCGAAGTTGATGGCCTTTGCCTGCCGACGTATCCCCGGATCCATGCCTTCGACCGGCACGCCGAACATTTCCGATGCCGTCATGGCGTGAATGTCGATGCCATCCCGGAAGGCCTGCACGAGAGCGGGGATTTCGGCGATATGGGCAAGGATGCGCAATTCGATCTGGCTGTAGTCAAGGCTGACCAGAACCCGGCCGGGGGGGGCGACGAAGGCTTCGCGTATGCGGCGGCCTTCATCTGACCGCACGGGGATGTTCTGAAGGTTGGGATCGGTCGAGGCAAGGCGGCCGGTATTGGCGCCCGCGATGGAATAGGAGGTGTGGACGCGCCCGGTTTCGGGGTTGATGTGATCTTGCAGGGCGTCGGTATAGGTGGATTTCAGCTTTGCGATCTGGCGCCAGTCCAGCACCAGGGCCGCAAGTCTTGCGCCCTTGGGGTGGCTGTCTTCCAGCGTGGTGATGTCTTCCAGAATATCGGCGCCGGTGGCATAGGCGCCGGTCTTGCCCTTTTCGCCGCCCGGCACGGCCAGACGGTCAAAGAGGATCTCGCCCAGTTGTTTCGGGCTGCCCACGTTGAAGGGTTCGCCGGCCAGTTCGATGATGTCGGCCTCCAGCCCCGCCATCTTTTGCGCGAAGGCATTGACGGAGAGTTGATGGGCGAAGAGATGGCTCCTGACGCCGTGGTCGAGATGGCTATTGCTACTGACGAAGACCTACCCGTGATGGTAGAGCTAGAAGACGGCAGTATT
>JALQTL010000099.1 GCA_023260935.1 Paracoccaceae bacterium | reverse complement strand
TGACGGGTCAGTATCCGTTTCGGCACGGCTGGACGAATCACTGGGATGTGCCCCGCTGGGGCGCGGGTGCGCATTTTGATCCCAGCTTGAATACGACATTTGCGAATGTACTCCGCGACGCCGGTTACAAAACGTGTGCCGTCGGACTCGATCCTGGTTATCGACGTCTGAAGTCGGATGTCAACTCCGATCGATTCGCAGCGGTCGCGGATGGCTTCACTGAGCTGGGCCAGTCCACCGGGAATCTCCCACAGGGACAGGGCGGTCAGCATCAGACCGGCCACCACCAGCTTGCGCGGATCGACCAGCCGCACCAGACGCCCCACGATCAGCATCGAAATCATCGTGCCCACCCCGCGCGGCATCATCACAAGGCCCGTGGTGATCACCGGATAGCCAAAGATTTTCGACAGCATCGGCGGCAGCAGCGCCAGCGAGGACAGCAGCAAAAGCCCGATGACAAAGATGAAGATCAGCCCGGTTGCGAAGTTTCGGTCGGCAAACATGCGCGGGTCAAGAAAGGGATGCGCCGCGTGGCGGATATGCACGATGAACATCCAGAACCCGACAAAGGCCAGCACCGCATAAATCCAGATCTCGCCTGCGGCAAACCAGTCAACCTCGCCGCCCCGGTCCAGCATCATCTGCAAGGCGCCGATACCCAGTGCCAGAAGGCCAAAGCCGATCATGTCGAAGCTGCGCGGCCGCCGGATGCTGCGCGGCAGAAAGGCGGCAGAGCCAAGGAAGGCAATCACCCCGACAGGCAGGTTGATGAAGAACACCCAGCGCCAGTTGTAGCTTTCGGTCAGCCAGCCACCCAGCGTGGGGCCGATGATCGGGCCGACCATGATGCCCGCCCCCCACATGGCCATGGCCTGCCCGGCCTTTTCACGCGGGTTGATATCCAGCAGAAAGGTCTGCGACAAAGGCACGATGGCCGCGCCGAACACGCCCTGCATCAACCGGAAGGCCACCATCGAGGTCAGGTTCCACGCCAGCCCGCAGGCCATCGACGTGGCCACGAAGCCGATGATCGACACCAGAAACAGCTCTCGCTTTCCAAAGCGGTCGGCCAGCCAGCCTGTCATCGGGGTGATGATCGCGGCGGCAACGATATAGCTGGTCAGCACCCAGTTGATCGTATCCTGCGAAGCGCCAAGGTCGCCCGTCATCGACGGCAGGGCGACATTGGCGATGGTGGTATCCAGCACCTGCATGATCGTCGCCAGCATGATCGAAAGCGTGATCAGCGCGCGGTGGCGCACTTCAGGCGCAGCCATTGGCGCAACTTGCGGGGCGGCGTTGGCGACAGACATGGCCGGGGCCTTACTGGGCGGCTTTTGCCGACATGAACGGGGCGGCGCCGGTTTCCACGGTGACGCTGGCCGACAGGCCGGTGGCAAGGCCGGCAACCTGTTCGGGATCCTCCAGCCGGATACGGACAGGCACGCGCTGCGTGACCTTCACCCAGTTGCCGGTGGCATTCTGGGCAGGAAGCAGGGAAAACTCTGCCCCCGTGCCCGCCCCGATGGCCACGATCGATCCGGCAAAGCGGCGGCCCGGGGCGGCGTCGAATTCCACTTCGGCCCTCTGGCCCGGGGCCATGTCGGCGATCTGGGTTTCCTTGAAATTCGCCTCGACCCAGACCTCGCCCGTCTCGACCAGAGCAAATACGGACTGGCCGGCACTGACCATGGCCCCTTCGCGGAACGAGGACGCCTGATAGATCACGCCATCGGCGGGGGCGGTCACCGTGGTCAGCGACAGATTGTATTGCGCCCGGTCAAGTTCGGCCAAGGCGGCACGAACCGAAGGGTGGTCATCCGTGGCGGCGTCGGGGTCACCGCCAAGTGCGGCACGGGCCGCCTCGACGTTCAGCCGGGCAACCTGCGCCTGTTCATTGGCCTGCCGGGCCAGATGGCGGGCGTCGTCCAGATCGCTGACCGTGGCCACGCCCTTGTCGGCAAGGGCTTCCTTTCGCGCCAGTTCGTGCTGAAGGAAGCTGGCATTGTCGGCCGCAAGCCGCGCTTGCGCATCGGCCTGATGAAAGGATGCCTTCAACTGTTCCACCTGCAAGCGGGCCGCGTTCAAGGCGGCCTCGGCACGGTCTTGCGCCAGCCGGTAGGGTTCGGGGTCCACCTGGAACAACACATCCCCGGCGTGAACCTTCTGCAACTCTGACACCGCCATCCGCGTCACGCGGCCGGCGACACTGGGCGCGATCGCGATATGGGCCTGCCGCAGGTTGGCGTTTTCCGTGCTTTCGGTTCCAGCGCCCGACAGGAACAGCCAGCCCGCCCCCGCCACCGCAAGGACGGGCACGACGAACATCAGCGCCAGACGGCCAAGGCGCCCGCGGCGGGCAGGCGCCGCCGGGGGGCTGGCAGCAACGGCAGGGTTTGCCGCGGCGGGGGCTGCGGCGGACGGAGCTTCGGGAATATCACTCATTTCCGGGTCTCGGTGCTTTCGGCGGCATCGGGGGCCGCTGCGTTCAGGGTTTCGATCACCGTCAGCAAGGCATGGTGAAAGATACGGCGTTCGTCATCGGTCAGGCGCGACAACGCCTCGTCATAGATCGCCTCGGCAATCGCCCAGACGCGGGGCGATACTTCAGCGGCTTTTTCAGTGGGTTCCACGATCCGGGCCCGACGATCTTCGGGATGCGGACAGCGGCGCACCCAGCCTGCCGCTTCCATCCTGTCCAGAAGTCGCGACACGCTCATCGGTTCGACATCCAGCAGGTCGGCAAGCGCGGTCTGGGTCATCGGCCCGTCACGCAGGATATGGGCCAGAAGACGCCACTGGGTTGCAGACAGGCCCCATTCGGTCGTCTGCGCCTCGAACCGGCGGCGCATGGCGCGGGAGGCATCTTTCAAAAGCATGGCAAGGCGATCGATTCGATATGTCATAAGCCGAACATATAATAACAGTAGCTTACCATTCAAGAGCCGCTTTGGTTCAGGGTGGCGGCAGGGGCGATAGGCGTGGGGCACACGTAAAGGAGCCGAGCGCCCCGACGGCTGGGGTCCAGAGGCGTGGCCACGGTGGCAGGCTTCACGCCCGGCGCGGCTGGCGTTGCAGGGCGGCACGGTACTTGGCCACTGTGCGCCGGGCCACACCCAGCCCTTCCTGTTCCAGAATGGCGGCAAGCCGGGCATCAGACAGCGCGGCAAAAGCGGGCATGGCCAGCAGATCGGCCAGCCTTTGCCGCACAAGCACGGCCGGCGGCCCCCCGGCGCGCAAGGGCCGCGCCATCCAGTCGCGCAAGGGGCGCGTGCCCGCCGGCGTTTGCAGCGTGGTTCCCCTGACCACCCGGTTGACCGTGGCCACATGAACCCCCGCCGCAGCCGCCAGTTCGGCCGAGGTGATCGCGCGGCGCGGGCCACTGCCCTCCCAACGCGCCGCCTGACTGGCCACGATCAGCCGGGCCACCGCCAACCCAAGATCCGCCCGGCGCACGATTGCCTGCGCCCAAAGGCCCGCGGCCCGGCGGTCGCCCGCCGCTGGGTCGATCTCTACACGGGCAAGGCCGGGGTGAGGCAACACCTGCCACCCCTGCGGACCCCGCCGCGCGATCAGATCGGGCGGCGCGGGCGGCGGCATCGGCCCGGAAAAGGCCAGACCCGGCTTCGGGTCAAGGCTGCGGATGATGCCCGCAGCCTGTTGCACGGCCGCCAGATCAAGGCCCGCATCGCGCGCAAGCGCGCCCATGTCGCCCTTTGACAGCAAAGGCAAGCGGTCCAGAACCGCCATCACCGCCGGGCTTGCCACCCCGGCATCCTCGGCCTGAAGTGCAAGGCATTCGGCCAGCGTGCGGGCGAAAAGGCCGCCCGGCTCCATCCGCTGCAACCGGATCAGCACCGCCTCCACCTCGGCCAGCGGCACGCCACAATCGCGCGCGATCGCCGGGAGCGGCACGCCCAGCCAGCCCGTCGGCTCCAGCGCCTCGGCCAGCGCAAGGGCAAGCACATGATCGCGCGGTGAAAGCCGCATCTGCCCGATCTGGCCCAGAACATGCGAAATCAGGCTGCCCTGCGGCGCGGTCAGGCCATCGGGGTCCAGAAACGGCCGACGCGGTCCTTCGCCCAGTGGTGGCACGACCCGCAGGCCGGGGTTTTCCACCGCCGCCAGCGCAAGCCGGGCCAGCACCGCTGTGGATGACAGGGCCAGCAGCGCAATCGCCCGGGTCATTCCGGCCGTCATTCGCGGTCCCGGGCGCGGACTGGTCTGAAGCATGCCCCCCCCTTTTTGGCGAATAACTTGCCTGTCTGGCCCGGGGATGCAAGTTTGTCAGCGATCCGGCGCAGCGGCAGCACCGCCGGCAAGGGGGAACACTCACCATGGAAGCGGCGGCAAGACCCGTAACACCCGCGCAGGAACGCGAATTCGGCGACGGGATGGCGCAGGCCTCGTGGATGACGAAGCGGGGATGCGGCATTTCCTGTCGCGCACGCTGGCCAGCCGGTGCAAGGCCGTCGAGGTGGCGCCCGATTGCGAAGCGGCCCTTGCCCTGCTGGAGGCGCGGCATTTCGATCTGGTGATCCTTGACAATGTGATGCAGGGCCGGCGCGGGGTCGACTGGCTGGCCGAACAGCGGGCGTCGGGGTTGTTCCCCCCCACGATCCTGATCACCGCCTTTGCCGATCTGGAAACCGCCATTCAGGCGCTGAAGGCCGGGGCCTCGGACTTTCTGCTAAAGCCGTTCCGGTCGAACCAGATCCTGAATGCCGTGGCCCGATGCCTTGACCGTGTCAGGCTGGAACGGGAAAACCATGTCCTGCGGCACGAATTGCGGGCGAATTCAGACCATGTGCTGCTGCGCGACCGGCTGATCGGGTCATCCGCTGCGATCGAGGAGGTGCGCCAGATCATCGCCCGGGTGGCCCCGCTGCAATCCACGATCCTGCTGACAGGGCAATCTGGCACGGGCAAGGAAGTTGCCGCGCGAATGATCCATGCCCTGTCAGACCGGGCGGCCCGTCCCTTCGTGCCGGTCAATTGCGCCGCCATCCCGGCCGACATGGTGGAAACGGAACTTTTCGGCCATCTGAAAGGCGCCTTCACCGGGGCGCATCAAAACCGCGAAGGGTTGTTCCTTAATGCCCGCGGCGGCACGCTGTTTCTGGACGAGATCGGGGAATTGCCGCTGGCCATTCAGGCAAAGCTGCTGCGCGTGCTGGAAGACCGCCGCGTGTGGCCACTGGGGTCCGAACGCGAGGTGGGGGTGGATGTGCGCCTGCTGTTTGCAACCAATTCCGATCTGACCCGCGCCGTGGCCGAAGGCCGCTTCCGGGCCGATCTTCTGTATCGCATCAACGTGCTGGCGATCCATATGCCACCCCTTGCCCAGCGCGGGGGCGACATTCTGGATCTGGCGCATCTGTTCATGGCAAAGCTGGCCCAGCAACTGGGGATGCCGCCGGTCGACATCACCGATGAGGTGGCGGCCAGCCTTGCCGCCTATCACTGGCCCGGCAATGTGCGAGAGTTGCGCAATACGATCGAGCGGGCGCTGATCCTTGGCCGTTTCCCGCCCGAGCTTTCGCTTCCCCCCGTCGCAGCGGGGGCCACCGAAACGCTGGCCGATCTGGAACGGCGCGCGGTGCTGGCGGCCCTTGCCGCCAGCAATGGCGACAGGGATGCCGCCGCGCGGCGTCTTGGGATTTCGCGCAAGACGATTGACCGGCGCATGGCCGAATGGAATGGCTGCCCCCCTGCCCGCCCCCCCTTCACCACCCGCACGGGCCGGCGCGGCGCGGTCGGTGCGCTACCGGCTTCTGGCGATCGCGCTGTTGCCGACGCTGGTGATCCTGCCGCTGCTTCTGGGGGCAACCATGCTCCGCTGGTCGGCGAAATTCGACGATCTGCTGATCACCAAGGTCAACAGCGACCTGACCGTTGCCCGACAGTATCTGGCCCGTATCCTTGAAACCACCGATGACAGGCTGCGCGCTTTGGCGTCATCAGTGGCCTTTGCCGAAGGCGGGAACAGTGCGACCGCCATGGAAGGATGGCGGCGGGATCTGGGGCTGGATTACCTCTTTCTTCTGGACGCAACGGGAAAGGCGCTTGCTGTCAGCCCGGCCGGCGCCGCCCCCGATCCCGGGCTTGCCCCCAAGGTGCAGCCGCCCGGCACCGCGATAGACGTCATGCCAAACAGCGCCTTGGCTGCCATCTCTCCCGATCTTGCGGCAAGGGCCCGGCTTGAACTTGTGGCCACCCCCAACGCACGGCCCACCGACCGCGCCGAGGAAGACCGCGGCATGGTCGTGCAATCCTTCGTGCCCGTCACCCTGCCCGATGGCCGCCGCGGAATGCTGGCGGGCGGGCTGCTGCTGAACCAGAACCTTGTCTTCATCGATACCATCAATGACCTTGTCTACCGTCAGGGCAGCCTGCCCGAAGGCAGTCAGGGCACCGCCACGCTGTTTCTGGATGACGTGCGCATTTCCACCAACGTGCGCCTGTTCGAGGGTCGGCGTGCCCTTGGCACCCGGGTTTCCGCAGTGGTCAGAGAGCGCGTTCTGGATCAGGGCCAGACATGGCTGAACCGCGCCTTTGTCGTCAATGACTGGTACATCTCGGCCTATGAGCCCATTACCGACCGCGCCGGGGAACGGGTGGGCATGCTTTATGTGGGCTTTCTTGAAACGCCTTTTGCTCAGGCGCGCCGGTTGACACTGTGGCTGGTGGGACTGGCCTTTCTGGGTGTGACGGCGATTTCGGTGCCGGTGTTCCTGGGCTGGGCGCGCAGTGTCTTTCGCCCGCTGGAAAAGGTTTCCGACACGATGGCGGCGGTCGAGGCAGGTAATCTGGGGGCCAGAACCGGTGTCACCGGCAGCAAGGACGAGGTGGTGCGCGTGGCCCGGCATCTGGACCTGCTGCTGGATCAGTTGCAGGCCCGCGATCAGGAATTGCGCGCCTGGAACGACGCTTTGAATGCCCGGGTGGAAGAGACGACGCGCAAGCTGATCCTGTCGGAAAAGCTGGCCACCGTGGGCGAGATCACGGCTGCCGCCGCGCATGAGATCAACAACCCCGTCGCCGTGATCCAGGGCAATCTGGATGTGCTGCGCGAGGTGATGGCCGACCGCATGCCCGAGGTGGAGACAGAGTTCCGGCTGATGGATGAACAGGTGCACCGCATCTCGTCCATCGTGAACCGGCTTTTGCAATTCGCCCGGCCCGAGGAATATGCCGGCTGGACAACCAGGACAGACCCGATGAAGGCGGTGGCGGATTCTGTGCCGCTGGTGCGCCATCTGCTGACACAGGCCGGCGTCACCCTGCTGCGCGAAGGCACGGCAACGCGGCTTGTGCTGATGAACCACACCGAATTGCAGCAGGTGATCATCAACCTGATCGCCAATGCCACCCATGCCATGCCGGACGGGGGCACGATCACCATCACCGCCCGCGATGCCGACAGGTCGGGGCAGCGGGGGGTTGAACTGACCCTGCGTGATACCGGCACCGGCATGGATGCGGCCACCCTTGCCCGCATCTTCGACCCGTTCTTCACCACCCGCGGCCCGGCAGGTGGCACCGGGCTTGGCCTGTCGATCTGCCGCACGCTTGTGGACCGACAGGGCGGCAGCATCGAGGTGCAAAGCACGCCCGGCGCCGGGTCTGTCTTCACGATCTGGCTGCCCGAGGCCATCTGACCCGGGACAACCTGTCCAAACCCGCTGGACAGATTGACCCGCCCGCCCCCGGGGCCCCAGCCCGTTTTCCCTGAAAAACCGGCATTCTGCGGCGCCCCATGCCGTTGGCACGATCTGCGCATGCACCATAGGCGGGAAAGTGTCGCGGCCCGCCCCGAGGAGCAGGGGAAACCCTGTGGAACGGCCCGGCACCCCACAACTGGCCCCCGACGGGCCGAGGGAGGGAAAAACATGACTGCTATCACCGAAGATATCTCGGGCCAGGGCGCCGGGCTTCTGGACAGGGAAAGGATCGTGGCCAAACCGGGCTTCAACCGCTGGCTGGTGCCGCCGGCCGCCCTTGCCATCCACCTGTGCATCGGCATGGCTTACGGCTTTTCGGTCTTCTGGTTGCCGCTGACCAACGCCCTGCCGGTCGAGGCGACCGAAGCCTGCAAGAACATGGGCCTGATGACTGCGCTGTTTACCAGCGACTGCAACTGGCGCATTGCCGATCTGGGCTGGATCTACACCTTGTTCTTCGTGCTTCTGGGCTGTTCTGCGGCCATCTGGGGCGGCTGGCTGGAACGGGTTGGCCCGCGCAAGGCCGGCTTCGTTTCGGCGCTGTGCTGGTCGGGCGGCATTGCCGTGGCGGCCGTCGGCGTGATGACCCACCAGCTTTGGCTGATGTGGCTGGGCGCCGGCGTCATCGGCGGCGTCGGGCTGGGTCTTGGCTATATCTCTCCGGTCTCGACCCTGATCAAATGGTTCCCTGACCGGCGCGGCATGGCCACCGGCATGGCGATCATGGGCTTTGGCGGGGGGGCAATGGTTGGCTCGCCGCTGGCGCAGAAGCTGATGGAATACTTCCGCACCGATACGACCGTGGGCGTGTGGGAAACCTTTCTGACCATGGCGCTGATCTATCTGATCTTCATGATGGGCGGCGCCTTCGGCTACCGCATCCCGCCCGCAGGCTGGCAGCCCGAAGGCTGGACCCCGCCCGCCAAGGCGAAGAATTCGATGATCACCGAACACCATGTTCACCTGCGCGACGCGCACAAGACGCTGTCGTTCTGGATGATCTGGCTGGTGCTGTGCATGAACGTCTCGGCCGGGATCGGGGTGATCGGGGCGGCCTCGCCCATGTTGCAGGAAATCTTTGCCGGCAATCTGATCGGGATGCCCGGTGTTGCTTTTGCCGATCTTTCGGCCGAACAGAAGCTTCAGATCGCCAGCATCGCCGCCGGCTTCACCAGCCTGCTGTCACTGTTCAACATCATGGGACGGTTCTTCTGGGCTTCCATGTCCGACAAGCTGGGGCGCAAGAACACCTATTACGTTTTCTTCCTGCTGGGCATCGCGCTTTATGCGTCGGCCCCGACTTTTGCCTATTCGGGCAACCAGTTGCTGTTCGTGGCCGCGTTCTGCATCATCCTGTCGATGTATGGCGGCGGCTTTGCCACGGTACCGGCCTATCTGGCCGATATCTTCGGCACGCAGTTCGTGGGTGCCATCCACGGCCGGCTGCTGACGGCCTGGGCCACGGCGGGCATTCTGGGCCCGGTCGTGGTGAACTACATCCGGCAATATCAGGTGGACCGCGGGCTGACGGGCGCCGATGCCTATGCGGCCACGATCTATGTGCTGTGCGGGATGCTTGTGATTGGCCTGATTGCCAATGCCTTCGTGCGCCCGCTGCATGACAAGTGGTTCATGAAGCCCGAAGAGGTTGCCGCCCTTCAGGCAAAATCGGCAAGCGCCGAGGCGCGGATCCAGCACGGGTCTTTCGGCATCGACAAGGGGCGCTTCGATCTGCCGGCGCTTCTGGCCTGGGCCGTGGTGGGCATCCCGGTGCTGTGGGGGGCCTGGTTCACCCTGGTCAAGACGGCGGCGCTGTTCTGACCCTGCCATTGCGCGCGCCCCGCAACCGGGGCGCGCGTCTCTTACAGACTTTGCGGGCCGGAAGCGGACCTTGCCGCCTTCCCCCCGCGCCAGTCTTTCACAGGGTATCCAGCGCCGCGATCTGGCGCACGGCCTGCGCGGCCTCGGCGCCCTTCTTGACGAAATGGGCGTGGAAGAAGGCGTGGTGTTCTGCACTGGGCTGGAAGTGGTGCGGCGTCAGGCTGACCGAAAAGGTCGGCACGCCGGTCTGCAACTGGGCCTCCATCAGGCCGGACACAACCGCCTGAGCCACGAAGTCGTGGCGATAGATACCGCCATCCACCACCAGCGCGGCCGCCACAATGGCATGAAACCGCCCCGATTGCCCCAGACGCCGCGCCAGCAGCGGCATCTCGAAAGCCCCCGGCACGTCAAAGGCGGTGATCTCATGGTCGACGCCTGACGCCGCCATGTCCTGCTGAAAACCCACCAGCGCCTGATCGACGATATCGGCATGCCAGCGCGCCTTGATGAAGGCGATACGAAGTTTGGTCATTTGGAACCTCCTGATGTCCAGAATGGCCCCAAGGCGATAGCGGCCGGGGCCGGCAAATGCCGTCCCGTCCGTTCTCTTTCATCCGGACTATACCGTCGGCCCCGGAGTTCCACCGGATCTGCTGACCCTGCCCGGGGGCAGGCGCTCGCGGGCTGTAACCGCCGGTGGGGAATCTCACCCCGCCCCGAGAACGGGCGGAATATTGCAGCACCAGGATGCGGTGGCAAGGCCGGCACAGGGTTTTTTCCCTGTGCCAAGGCACAGATCGCGTTCGGAAATTTCGGATACCTGTTCGCCCGGCAGATTGGCATTGACAAATCCGGCGAATCTGCAAGATTTTTCATTAAGTGAAAAAAAATTCAGGTCAGCATCACACTGACCGGCCATCTTTGGGAGGAGATATGGCCCGTTCGCCCCTGTCACGGGATGCCGAGGAGAGTCTTGCCGTCAGGGCAGCATGGCTGCATTACGCGGGCGGGCTGACTCAGGCGGATGTGGCCAAGCGGCTGGGCATCACGGGGGTAAAGGCGCATCGGCTGATCGCGCGGGCAACCGAAGCGGGGCTTGTGAAGGTCAGGATCGATGGCCCGATCGCCGAACTGGTGGCGCTGGAGGAACGGCTGGCCCGGCGCTTCGGGCTCGATTACTGCGAAATCGTGCCAGACCTGACCGAGGACGCCCCGCCTTACCGGGCACTGGGTCTGGCCGGGGCGGCCTATATCCAGCGGATGATCGAAGCCCGGCCAAAGGGGGTGATCGGGGTGGGCCACGGCCGGACCCTTGCAGCGGCGGTGCGCGAACTGCCGCATCTGGATGCCGCCGATCTGCGGTTTGTATCCCTGCTGGGCGGGCTGACGCGGAACTATGCCGCCAACCCGCATGACGTGATCCACCGCCTTGCCGAAAAGACCGGGGCGCAGGCTTATGTGATGCCGGTGCCCTTCTTTGCCAATACGGTCGAGGACCGCGAGGTGCTGCTTTCGCAGCGTGGGGTGTCGGACGTGTTCCGACTTGCCGCCTCGGCTGATCTGATGCTGGTCGGCATCGGCACGACCGAACCCCATGCCCAGCTCGTCTCTTCACGCATGGTCGAGACGCCCGAGATCACCGAGGTGCGGGGCGAAGGCGGGGTCGGCGAGATCCTGGGCCACTTCTTTGACCAGACCGGCCGAGCGATCAAGACATCGCTGACCCAGCGCACCCTGTCGCTGCGGCTGGATCAGCTTCAGGGCAGAAGGATTGTCGCCATCGCTGGCGGCACTGAAAAGACCTGCGCGATCAGGTCTGTGCTGATGAGCGGCCTGCTGGGCGGGCTCATCACCGAAGAGCGCACGGCAATTGCGCTTGTGGAAGGCTGACCCAGCCAAACGGGTGAATAGGGAGGAATGGTATGTACGAAAAGGAAAAGGATCTTATCGACGCCTATATCCGCGGCTCTGTCAGCCGTCGGGGCATGATCAAGGGCCTCGGGGCGCTGGGTCTTTCCACGGCGACGGCCAGCGTTCTGCTGAACGCCTCGGCCACGCGGGCACTGGCGGCGGATTTCGACTGGAAGGCCCATGCGGGCAAGACGGTGAAACTGCTGCTGAACAAGCACCCCTACACCGATGCGATGCTCGCCAATATCGACAACTTCAAGGCCCTGACCGGCATGGACGTGCAATATGACGTCTTCCCCGAAGATGTCTATTTCGACAAGGTGACGGCCGCGCTTTCTTCGGGTTCCAGCGAATATGACGCCTTCATGACCGGCGCCTACATGACCTGGACCTATGGCCCGGCCGGCTGGACCGAAGACCTGAGCCAGTGGGTCAACGACCCGTCGAAGACCAACCCGATGTATGCCTGGGATGATTTCCTGCCGGGCGTGATCAAGTCCTGCGCCTGGAACGGTGTTCCGGGTGGCGCGCTCGGCTCTGCGGATGCAAAGCAGTGGTGCATCCCGCTGGCCTATGAACAGAACAACCTGACCTACAACAAGCGGGTGTTCGACGCGAACGGCATCGCCGTGCCGACCAACCTTGACGAACTGCTTGAAGCCGCAGCCAAGGCCAAGGCAGCGATGAACGGGGGCTACGGCATCGGCGTGCGCGGATCGCGGTCATGGGCGACGATCCACCCGGGCTTCCTTTCGGGCTATGCCAACTTCGACCAGAAGGATCTGAACATCAGCGCCGACGGCAAGCTTTCGGCCGCGATGAACACCGACGTGTCGAAAGAGTTCCACCGCAAGTGGGTGCAGATGATCCAGGAATCGGGGGCGCCCGACTGGTCGACCCATACCTGGTATCAGGTGGGCACCGACGTTGGCGCGGGCAAGTCCGCGATGATGTTCGATGCCGATATCCTGGGTTACTTCATGAACGGTCCGGGCAATGCCGAAGCGGGCAACCTTGCCTTCTCGGCCTTCAAGGCAAACCCGGCCGCCCCGGCGCCCACGCCGAACATCTGGATCTGGTCGATGGCGATGTCCACCTTCTCGAAGGACAAGGACGCAACCTGGTACTTCCTGCAATGGGTCACGGGCCCCGAGCATGACCTGTTCGGCGCCCAGCAGATGGACCTGGTGAACCCGGCCCGCGCATCGGTCTGGGCGGATGGCGCCTTCCGCGACAAGCTGTCGAAGTCCTACTCGGGCTATGTCGAGATGCACGATGCCTCGGCACCCGGGGCATCGATCAAGTTCACGCCGCAGCCCCTGTTCTTTGACCTGACAACGGAATGGGCCGCCACGCTGCAAAAGATGGTGGCCAAGGAAGTGCCGGTCGATGAAGGGCTGGATCAGTTGGCCGAAAGCGTCAACAGCCAGCTCAAAGAGGCCGGTCTGGGCTGATCCGCATCACGGCCCTGCCCCGCGGTCACGCGGGGCAGGATTGCGCGCATCGCCGCAACACACCCCCCTCTTTTTCCGCCCGTTCCGCCCCGACCCGCCCGGTTCCGGCCCTGCCCGGACCTTCGGAAAGGACTAGTCCATGACGAACGCCGACCCAGACCTGCCACGCCGCCGCTTTCGCGTCAGCCGCAAGGTTCTGCCCTATCTTCTGTCACTGCCCGCGCTGCTGACCTGTATCGGCATCCTGGTCCCGTTTTTCACGGCCGTGATCTATTCCTTGCAGCGCTATCGCCTGTCGCAGCCTTGGGCACGCGAATTCAACTGGGGTGCGAACTACGCCAATTTCATGACCGATCCGGCCTTCTGGAACACGCTGAAGGTATCGCTGACCTATGCGTTCTGGGCGGTTACGGTGCAGCTTCTGCTTGGGCTTGGCATCGCGCTTTTGCTGCAAAAGCGGACGCGGATGAACAATTTCATCTCGATCATGCTGCTGATGCCGCTGATGACGGCCCCTGCCCTTGCCGCCCTGATGTGGAAGCTGATGACGAACCCGGGCTTTGGCATCCTGTCCTATCTGGCCGGGCTGGTGGGGCTTGAAAATTTCAACTGGGCATCCGACCCGCAGACCGCGATGCTGACTGTGGTGATCGTCGATGTCTGGGTTTACACGCCCTTCATCATGATCCTGCTGCTGGCGGGCCTGCGGTCGCTGCCGCCCCAGCCTTTCGAGGCGGCAGCGCTGGATGGTGTGCCGCGGCTGTTCGTGTTCTGGCGCATCACGCTGCCGATGCTGACACCCTTCCTGCTGACCGCCACCTTGTTCCGCGTGATCGAATCCATTCAGCAATTCGACATAATCTATGCGATGACCCAGGGCGGACCGGGCGACAAGCTGACCGTGTTTCAGGTCGAAGCCTATCTGAACTTCTTCCAGTCGACGAATGTGGGGCGGTCTGCCGCGCTGCTGATGATCCTGTGGGCCATCACCTATGTGCTGTCGAACATCTTCATCAAGAACTGGCTGCGCCTGCGGGAAAAGCAGCGCAACACTGCCTGAGGGGGCCAAGCATGGACACCGTCTCTCCGATCGAGCGCATCCTGCGGGGCATCGCCCTGACGCTGATCTGCCTTTTCTTCATGTTCCCGATCGTCTGGATCTTCCTGATGAGTTTCCAGACGAACGAGACGATCCTGCGCGTGCCGCCTTCGGTGGTGTTCAGCCCGACGCTGGAAAACTATACCGCGCTGATCACCGGGCGGCTGGAAACGCAGGCCGGCACGCTGGACATCAATTTCATGGGCAACCTGTGGAATTCGCTGTTCCTGTCAACCACATCCGTGGCGGTTGGGCTGCTGCTGGGGGTGCCCGCCGCTTATGCCTTTGCGCGGCTGAAATTCCGCGGGTCCGAAGACATCGCCTTTACCCTGCTGTCCTTCCGCTTCGCCCCGCCGCTGCTGGTGCTGCTGCCCCTGACGATCTATTTTCAGCAACTGGGGCTGGCCAATACCTATGGCGGGCTGATCTGGGTCTATCAACTGATCGTGCTGCCCCTGATCCTGTGGATCGTGCGCGGGTATTTCGAGGATATCCCGGCCGATATCGAATATGCCTACCGCATTGCGGGGCATGACTTCTGGTCCACCTTCCGGCGGATCGCCCTGCCCCTTGCCGGGCCGGGAATCGCGGCGGCGGGGCTGTTGTCCTTCATCTTCGCCTGGAACAACTTTGTCTTCGCACTGGTTCTGGCCTCGGCCGACAAGCAGCCGGTCACCGTGGGGGCCCTTGCCTTTGTCACCGCATCGGGCATCCAGTATGGCCAGGTCGCGGCGGGCATCGTGCTTTCCATCGCCCCGACCTTCGCCCTCGCCCTCTATGCGCAGCGCTACCTTGTCGAAGGTCTGTCGCTGGGCGCTGTCAAGGGATAAGCCATGACGATCGAACTGAAGAACCTTCGCAAATCGTTCAAGTCGGGCACCGTCATCGACGACGTGTCGCTGACGGTGGCCAAAGGGGAAACCCTTGTCCTCTTTGGCCCGTCAGGCGCGGGCAAGACGGTGCTCTTGCGGCTGATCGCCGGCGTGATCGACCCCGAGGCAGGGCATATCCGCCTGCATGGCCGCGACATGGCCGGGGTGGAACCCGAGGACCGCGGCATAGGCATGGCCTTTCAGAACTTCGCGCTCTTTCCGCATATGGATGCCTTTGCCAATATCGCCGCCCCTCTGACCGCACGGGGCAGATCGGCCGATGCCATCCGGCAGACGGTGTCAAAGGTGGCGCAACTTCTGAAGATCGACCATGTGCTGCACCACAAGCCCAAGGAACTGTCGAACGGCCAGAAGCAACGCACCGCCCTTGCCCGGGCGCTTTCGGCCGAACCGTCTATCCTGTTGCTGGATGATCCCTTGCGCAACGTGGATGCCAAGCTGCGCTTCGAGATGCGGCTGGAACTGCCGCGGCTGCTGAAAAGCCAGAACGCCACGGTGATCTATGTGACACAGGACTACAAGGAGGCCATGGCCCTTGGCCACCGCATCGCGGTAATGAACGGGCACGGCATCCAGCAGATCGGCACGCCCGAGGAAATCTATCTGTCGCCCGCCAACACCGATATCGCCCGGCTGTTCGGCGACCCGGTGATCAACCTTCTGGACGTGCGCCCCGAAAGCCGCGACGGGCGTGTGGTGGCGCTTCTGTCGGATCAGCCGGTACCGCTCTTGGACGATTACGCGGCTCAGGTTGGCCAGGACTGCATCCTTGGCCTGCGCCCCGAGGCGATCCGGTTCGTCGGGGCCGATACGCCTGGCGCGATCCCGGTCGAGGTGGAGGCAGAGACACCGCTGAACGAAAAGACCGTATCGCTGGTCCTGACCCTGCGCGGGCGCGAGATCATGGTTTCGCGCCCCGCCGGATCGCCCGGGCCCGCATCGGGGCGCGCGCATATCGCCGTCGATGCCACCTCGGCCATCCTGTTCGACCGCGCCAGTGGCCAGCGCATTGCCCCCGCCCGCAATACCATCCGCAAGGAGGAGGTCGCATGACCACCCAGCTTTCCCTTCGCGACGTGGACAAATTCTATGGCCCCATCGATCAGGGCGTCCATGCTGTCCGGGCGATTTCCATGCAGGTGCCCAAGGGCGATATCGTGGCCCTGCTGGGTTCTTCGGGCTGCGGCAAGACATCAACGCTGCGCATGATCGCCGGGTTCGAAGCCGTATCGCGCGGCACGATCGAACTGGCCGGGCGGGCTGTCCACATGCTGCCACCGGTGCGGCGGAATGTGGCCATGGCGTTTGAAGGCTATTCGCTGTACCCCACGGTGAACCTGCGCGACAACATCGCCTTTGCGCTGAAAGCCCAGCGCCTGCCCGAGGCCGAGGTGAACCGCCGCGTCGATCATGTGGCCGAGATGCTGGAAATCACCGATATTCTTGACCGCTTTCCTGCCTCCATCTCGGGCGGGCAACAGCAACGCGCCAGCCTTGCCCGGGCGCTGGTGCGCGATGCCGACCTGCATCTGCTGGATGAACCGATGGGCCAGCTTGAACCGCAGCTGCGCACGCTTCTGCGGGGGCGCATCAAGCATTACATCAAGGAACGCGGGCTGACGGCGATCCTTGTGACCCACGACCAGACCGAGGCAAACGCACTGGCCGACCGGATCGCGGTGATGGAAGGCGGGGTGCTGCAACAATACGGCACACCGGGGGAAATCAAGGACCGGCCCGCCAACCTGTTTACCGGCACCTTCGTGGGCGAACCACCGATGAACGTGTTTCCCGCTGCCGTCTCGCTGTCGGGCGACAGGCTGACCTTCGACCTGACCGCCGGATTGAACCTGACCTACCCGGCCGAAGCCTTTGCGCCACAGGTGCGCCAGATGGTGCTGGCGCGCGGTCAGGTGGTCATCGGGGTGCGCCCCTATGCCGTTCACCGCGCGCCGCAGGGCGCCCCGGCACGGGTGCTGGCCAATCAGTGGTTGGGCGACCAGACCCACATCGCCGCCAGTTTCGCGGGCAAATCCATCGTGCTGGTGGAACATGATCGGGCAACCTGCCGCGAGGGCGACGAGGTGGCGGTGGAAATCCGGCCGCAGGATCTGCATGTCTTCGACCCCGAAACCGGGCGGGCGCTGAGCCACGGTCCGGAACTGGCGGCCTGATCATGGCGCGAAGGGATATCCTTGTCGGGATCGATGCCGGCACCTCGGTCATCAAGGCGGTGGCCTTCGATCTGAAGGGGCGGCAGATTGCCGTCGCCTCGACCCCGAACCGCTATACCACCCGGGCCGCGGACGGGGCGGCCTTTCAGCCGCTGGACCAGACATGGGCCGATTGTGCCGCCACGCTGCGGGCATTGGCCGAACGGGTCGAAGGGCTGGCAAGCCGCACGGCGGCGGTTGCCGTTACCGCACAGGGCGATGGCACATGGCTGGCAGGCAAGGGCAACCGGCCAGTGACCGAAGGCTGGATCTGGCTGGACGCCCGCGCCGCGCCAACGGTCGCGCGCCTGCGCGGAACCGAGGCGGATGCCCAGCGCTTTCACCACACAGGCAGCGGATTGAACGTCTGCCAGCAGGGCAGCCAGATGGCCCATATGCAGGCCACGACCCCCGAGGTGCTGGATGCGGCCGAAGTGGCGCTGCATCCGAAGGACTGGCTGTATCTGAACCTGACCGGCATCCGTGCGACAGACCCTTCCGAGGCGAATTTCACCTTTGGCGACTTTCGCACCCGCCGCTACACCGATGCGGTGATCGATGCGCTGGGGCTTTCGGAGCGGCGCCATCTTCTGCCGCCCATCCTTGACGGAAGCCAGACCCACCATCCGCTGACGCCCGAAGCCGCGGCCCAGACCGGCCTGCTTGCCGGCACGCCGGTGTCGCTTGGCTATGTCGATGTGGTCTGTACCGCCCTTGGCGCGGGCATCATCACAGATGCCCCCGCCGCCTGCACCATCATCGGATCGACAGGCATGCACATGCGCGCGATGCCAGCAGGCGACGTGCGGCTGAACGCCGAGCGAACGGGCTATGTGATGTGCCTGCCCGTTCCGGGAATGGTGGCGCCGCTGCAATCGAACATGGCCGCGACGCTGAACATCGACTGGGCGCTGGCGCTTGCCGGCGATCTGGCGGGGGAATTCGGCCTGCGGCCCGACAGGGCCGACCTGATTGCCCGGATCGACGGCTGGATGGCCGGCAGCACGCCGGGCGCGCTGATCTTTCACCCCTATATCTCGGACGCCGGCGAACGGGGCCCCTTCGTGAACCCCGCCGCCCGTGCCAGCCTGATCGGGCTTTCCAGCCACCACCGTTTCCCCGATCTGATGCGGGCGGTGATCGAAGGCCTGGGGCTGGCGGCCCGTGACTGTTACACCGCCATGGGGCCGATGCCGGACGAGGTACGGCTGACCGGCGGGGCGGCGCGGTCGCAAGCCCTTCGGTCGGTGCTGTCGGCTTGCGTCGGCGCGCCCACCCGCATCTCGGCCCGCGAAGAGGCCGGGGCCGCCGGGGCCGCGATGATGGCCGCTGTGGCAACCGGCATCTATCCCGACATGGCCGCCTGCATCGCCGACTGGGTCACCCCCGCGCTTGGGCCGCCGGAAGCAAACGATGCGGAATTGACCCGGCTTTATGCCCGCCGCTATGCGCAGTACCGCACGGCGCGTACTGCCCTTGAACCCGTGTGGGGCGGGCTTTCATCCCAACAGGACCAGAACCCATGACCAGATCCGTGGCCATCATCGGCGATCATTTCATGCTTCCCGAAGTTTTCGAGACAAAACTGCGCGAAGCCTGTGGCGATGCCCTGTCGATCCGCACCCGCAAGGACAACTGGCCAGATGAACCGATGGAACACGGCTATGCCGTGGCCGGCATGGACGGGCTGAAGGAATATTTCGGCACCGCGGGGGATGTCGTCGATTTCATCGCCGATGCCGAAATCCTTGTCACCCAACTGGCGCCGATGTCGCGCGGGATGCTGGAGCAGTTGCCGAACCTGCGGCTGATCGCCGTGTCCCGGGGGGGGCCGGTGAATATCGACATGCAGGCCGCGCGTGACCATGGGGTGCTGGTGGTCAACACGCCCGGGCGCAATTCAAGCGCCGTGGCGGAATTCACCATCGGCGCGATCCTTGCGGAAACCCGCAAGATCCGGGTAGGGCACGAAGCCCTGCGCACGGGGGCATGGCGGGGCGATCTTTACCGCGCGGATGTGACGGGGCGCGAGTTGAACGAGATGACGGTGGGCGTCATCGGCTATGGCAACATCGGCACAAAGGTCGTTCGCCTGCTGCGGGCCTTTGGCGCGCGCATCCTTGTGCATGATCCCTATATCCAGCTTGCGCCGGAAGATGCCGCAGCCGGGGTGGAACTGGTGGCGCTGGAACGCCTGCTGGACGAGGCCGATATCGTGACCCTTCACCCCCGCGTGACGGACGAGACGCGGGGCATGATGAATGCCAAGACCTTTGCGCGCATGAAGCCCGGGGCGCTGTTCGTGAACACCGCCCGCGGCCCCTTGTGCGATTATGATGCGCTTTACGCGGCGTTGGCTTCGGGCCGGCTTGGCGGGGCCATGCTGGAAACCTTTGCCGTGGAACCGGTGCCCGCTGACTGGCCGCTGCTGCAATTGCCCAACGTCACGCTGACGCCCCATATCGCCGGGGCCTCTGTGCGCACTGTCACCTATGCCGCCGAACAGGCGGCCGAGGAAGTCCGCCGCTATCTGGCCAAGGAACCGCCAAGGAACCCCTGCTGATGAACCACTCAGAACAGATTTGCGCGGCCATGGCCGAGCTTGTCCGCACCGGCCTGAACAGGGGGGCATCGGGCAATATCTCGGTCCGTGATGGCGAGAGCATGCTGATCACGCCGTCAGGGATCACCCCCCAGAACCTGCGCCCCGAGATGATGGCCCGGATACCGCTGGACCGGGACGACAGCTTTGAAGGCCCTTTCGCGCCATCGGTCGAATGGCGCTTTCACCGCGACATCCTGCGCACGCGCCCCGAGATGGGGGCCGTCGTCCACAGCCACGCGCCATGGTGCACCGTGCTGGCCTGCGCGCGCCGGCCGATCCCGGCAGTGCATTACATGATCGCGGCCTTTGGCGGGCCTGATATCCGGGTGGCCGATTATGCCACCTATGGCAGTGCCGAACTTTCGCACCATGTTCTGAAGGCGATGGAAGGCCGGGCGGGCTGCCTGATGGCCAATCACGGCATGGTTGTCGCCGGGCCCACACTGGAACGCGCGATGTGGCTTGCCGAGGAAATCGAGGCGCTGGCCCACCAGCATTTCCACAGCCTGCTGATCGGCGGGGCCGCGCTTTTGTCGCAGAATGAAATCGCCGACACGATGGCAGGCTTTGCAACCTATGGCCCCCGCGCGACAGGAGAAGGCAAATGACACAGACCGTCGATCTGCTGATCATCGGCGGCGGGATCAACGGCGCGGGCATCGCGCGGGATGCGGCCGGGCGCGGGCTTTCGGTAATCCTGTGCGAAAAGGACGATCTGGCTCAGGGCACCTCGTCGCGGTCGGGCAAGCTGGTGCATGGCGGCCTGCGCTATCTGGAACATTACGAATTCCGTCTTGTGCGCGAGGCGCTGATCGAACGCGAGGTGTTGCTGGAAAGCGCGCCGCATATCATCTGGCCGATGCGCTTCGTGCTGCCCCATTCCGCCGATGACCGCCCGGCATGGCTGGTCCGGTTGGGGCTGTTTCTGTACGACCATCTGGGCGGGCGCAAGCGGTTGCCCGGAACCCGGTCGCTTGACCTGCGCCGCGCCCCCGAAGGCACGCCGCTGAAGGCAAAATATACCAAGGGCTTCGAATATTCCGATTGCTGGGTGGATGACGCGCGGCTGGTGATCCTGAATGCGCTCGATGCCGCGGAACGGGGGGCCGAAGTGCTGCCGCGCACGGCCTGCACCTCGGCCCGGCGCGAAGGCCACCATTGGCGCGCTGAACTTATCGATACCCGCACCGGCACCCGGCGCACTGTGCTGGCACGGGGGCTGGTCAATGCCGGCGGGCCTTGGGTGAACGACATCATCGGGCGCGTCACCGGCACCAACTCGACCCGCAATGTCCGACTGGTGAAGGGCAGCCATATCATCGTCCCGAAATTCTGGGACGGCCCGCAGGCCTATCTGGTGCAGAACCATGACAAGCGGGTGATCTTCATCAACCCTTACGAAGGCGACAAGGCGCTGATCGGCACCACCGACATTCCCTATGAGGGGGCAGTTGAGAAGGTGGCGGCAGACGAATCCGAAATCACCTATCTGATCGAGGCGGTGAACCGCTATTTTGAAAAGGGCCTGAAACGGTCGGATGTGCTGGAAAGCTTTTCGGGCGTCCGGCCGCTTTACGATGACGGGGCGGGCAACCCTTCGGCCGTGACGCGCGATTATGTCTTTGATCTGGATGATCGCGGGGGCGCGCCGGTCCTGAACATCTTCGGCGGCAAGATCACCACATTCCGCAAGCTGGCTGAACACGCGCTGCAACGGCTGGCCCCGCATTTTCCTGCCATGAAGGGCGACTGGACCGCCGGGGCCTTCCTGCCCGGCGGCGATCTGCCGGGCGGGGATGTGGCGGCCTTTCTGTCCGAGCTTTCCCGCACCTACCCGTGGCTGCCGCAAGACCTGCTGCTGCATTACGCCCGACTGTACGGAACCCGGACGCGCGACCTGATCGGCAACCGGCAATCGCTTGCAGACATGGGCCGGCGCTTCGGCCCGCAACTTTACGAAGCCGAGGCGCGCTATCTGGCCGGCCACGAATGGGCGACAACCGCCGAAGACATCCTGTGGCGCCGGACGAAGCACCGCCTTCACATGACCGAAGCCGAAACGAAGGCTTTTGCCGACTGGCTTGACACCTCCGATCTGGCGAAATCGGCATGACCCGACCCCACGACCTGCCCGACCTTGCCCGCCTTTCCGCCCGCATCGGGGCGGACCCGTTGCTGATCCATGCTGCCGGGGGGAATACCTCGGTCAAGGATGGGGCGACGATGTGGATAAAAGCCTCGGGCACGCTGCTGGCAGATGCCCTGACGCGCGATATTTTTGTGGCCTGCGACCTTCCCGCCATTCGCGCGGCCCTTGCCAGCGATACCGCCCGGGCCGACCGGGCGGGTGACTTCGCCTGTGTTCCCGGCGGCTTGCGGCCTTCGATCGAAACCTCGCTGCATGCGGTTTTCGACCAGCGCGTTGTGGTGCATGTGCACTGCGTCAATACGCTGGCGCTGGCGATCCGCCCCGATGCGGAAGCAGCCATCGCCCCCCGGCTGGCCGGGTTTGACTGGGCCATCGTGCCCTATACCAAGCCCGGGGCGCATCTGGCCTGCGCGGTCAAGGCCGCATTGGGCCCGGCAACCGATGTGGTGGTGCTGCGCAATCACGGGCTGATCGTGGCGGCCGATACGGTTGACGCGGCAGGGCGCCTGCTGGACCGGGTGACAGAAGCGTTGTCGGTGTCGCCCCTGACCCAAGCGCCCGACATGCAGGCACTGGGGGCCGTTGCGGGGGATGGCTTCGTGCCCTTGCCGGCGGATGATCCGCTGCATGCCGTGGCCTGTGTGCCGTGGCTGACGCGGGCCGCCGTGCAGGGCAGCCTTTACCCTGACCATGTGATCTTTTGCGGTGTGGGGGCGATTGCCCTTGCCCCATCGGAAACCCCGGGGCAGGCGCTGGCGCGCGTGGCCGCACAGGGCCTGCCACCGCCGGCCTTTCTGCTGTGCCCCGGCAAGGGTGCGCTCATCCGCGCCGATGCCACCGCCGGGGCGCGGGCACTGGCGCGGTGCCTTGGCGATGTGCTGACCCGCCTTGCCGAAGGGGCAGAGGTGGTCACGCTAAGCCTTGATCAGAATGCCGAACTGCTGAACTGGGATGCCGAAAAATACCGGCAAAGCCTGAATGCCGGATAAGCCGCTTTTTCTTGGGCTTGATCTGGGCACCTCGGGCGCGCGGGCGGTGGTGATCGACCAAGATGGCGCGGTGCGGGCCACGGCGAAATCCGCGCTGGCCGATCATGGCGCCAATCCGCGCGATCCCGGGATATGGTGGGCCGCCGCCCGCACGGCCCTTGCCGAGGTTCTGTCGCGCGTAGACCGCGCCCGCCTGCGCGCGCTGACGGTTGACGGCACCTCGGGCACGATGCTGGCGGTTGATGGCGGGGGCAGGCCGCTGGGCGACGGGCTGCTGTATAACGACCCCTGCGAAGAGGCAGGAATCCTGCGGGCGATCGGCACCCATGCCCCACCCACCTCGGCCGCGCATGGGCCCACTTCGGGGGCAGCGCGGGCCATCCTGCTGGCGCGAAAGGGGGCAAGCCATTTGCTGCATCAGGCAGACTGGATCGCCTTTCACCTGTCTGGCCGGATGGTCAGCGATGCGAACAACGCGCTGAAGACCGGCTATGACCCGGTTGCCGCCTGCTGGCCCGATTGGCTGGGCCGGGCCGGGGTGCCCAAGGAATTGTTGCCCCCTGTGGTGGAACCGGGCACCGACATCGGCCCCGTTTCGCCAGAGGCAGCCATCGCGTTCAGCCTGCCGCCCGGATGCCGGGTGATCGCGGGTACCACAGACGGCTGCGCGTCCTTCCTTGCCACCGGGGCGGATCAGGCCGGCGACGGGGTCAGCGCCCTTGGCACCACGCTGACGGTCAAGCTGTTGTCCGACCGCCCCATCTTTGCCCCCGAATACGGCATCTACAGCCACCGTCTCTTGGGCATGTGGCTGGCGGGGGGGGCGTC
>JALQTL010000029.1 GCA_023260935.1 Paracoccaceae bacterium | reverse complement strand
GGGCCGAGGATGGCACCCCCTGCGCCGATCACATGGGCGAGGCGGGGGCGGGCCATTTTGTCAAGGCAGTCCACAACGGCATCGAATATGCCGACATGCAGATGATCGCCGAAACCTATGGCGTCATGCGCGACGGCATGGGCCTGACCCCCGGTGCCATCGCCGATGTCTTTTCCCGCTGGAACGACGGCATCCTGAAATCCTACCTGATCGAGATTTCGGCCGCAGTTTCAGCCGCGCCGGATCCGGCAGGCAGTGGCGCGCTGATCGACATGATCGTGGATTCCGCCGGGCAAAAGGGCACCGGCCGCTGGACCGCGATCGAGGCGCAGCATCTGGCCGCCCCGGTGCCCGTGATCGAGGCGGCGGTGATGGCGCGCAACGTGTCTGCCCGGCGGACAGAGCGGGCAGAGGGGCAGGCGCTTTTTGGCCCCGCGCCCCAGCCGCTGTCGGGCCAGATCACACTGGATGATCTGGAACAGGCGCTGATTGCGGGCAAGATCCTGTGCTATGCGCAGGGCTTTGCGATGATGACCGCCGCAGGGCGCGATTTCGGTTGGGCGCTGGACATGCCGGGGATCGCCCGCGTCTGGCGCGCGGGCTGCATCATCCGGTCGTCGATGCTGAACGACATGGCGCTGGCGCTGACCGAGGCGCCCGGGCGCAACCTGATCCTGGCGCCCTTCTTTGCCGAAAAGCTGGTTGCCGCCCTGCCCGCGCTGCGACGGGTTGTGGCAGCCGGGGCGCTGAACGGGCTGGCGCTGCCCGCCCTTTCCGCCGGGCTGGCCTGGTTTGACATGATGCGCACCGAACGCGGCACGGCCAACATGATCCAGGCGCAGCGCGATTTCTTCGGGTTGCACGGCTTCGCGCGGCTGGATGGCAAGGATTTGCCGCACGGGCCCTGGGCCGCGCATTAGCACCGGAGCAGGGGCAGCCGGTTTCCCCGGCACCGGCGGGCGGCAGATGGTTGAGCAACGGCCCGATGCCTTTTCAGGCCATCAATCTTGCGCCTGCCGATCGCGGCCTTTTACGTTCTGGCGATTACCCTCATCCTGTGGGTGCTGCTGGAATATACGCCGTTGGGCCGATACCTCCATGCCATTGGCGCCAACCAACGCGCGGCCAAACTGAAACGCCGGCCGCACTGAGGCAGGCCTGCGATGGCGGGCGCCGGGCGTGGTCGCCTGCAACATGGTGTCACATCCGGCGGAACCACCGGGATATGGACAGGGCCAGCCCCAGCCCCTACACCCGGCAACATGACCGAAACCGCCCCCTTTGATGTTCAGATCGACGCGCGCGGGCTTTTGTGCCCGCTGCCGGTGCTGAAGGCCCGAAAGCGCCTTCTGGCCATGCCGCGCGGGCAGGTTCTGCGGCTTCTGGCAACCGATCCCGCCGCCGTTGTGGACGTGCCCCATTTCTGCCAGCAGGCAGGGCACGACCTGCTGGGGACCGAGGATCTTGCCGACGCCACCGCCTATGTGATCCGCCGGGGCTGACCCTTCACCCCGCGGGCATGGCACGGGCAAGCGCTTGTTGCAGAACAGCGGCCATCCCGGCACCCAGGATCCAGCCCTCTTCCTCCAGCCCGTCTTCGGCCGGGGAAAGCAACCTTTCCCAATCGTCACACTTCAGCGCCCGCAGCGCGCGGGCAAGCAGATCGACCTGCGCGGCATCGCGGCAGGGATAGGCCTTTTCAACCGCCTTCACCTGCGGCGCAAGAAGCGATGGCCAGACTTCCGCCAGCACCACATCGGCACCTTCC
>JALQTL010000218.1 GCA_023260935.1 Paracoccaceae bacterium | reverse complement strand
CGCTGCCTGAAAAAGGGCTGACTTTCCGCCTGCCGGTCTTTCAGATTCTGCGGCCCGCCGGAAACGGCGGGCCGTCTGCCTTTCGGAAGGTGCCGCGTGGGGGGGATTTGGTCAGACAGATACGAAGCCGCGCCCCGGATCATACTGTTCCAGCATGCCCTCGCCGGTGTCGTTCCACAGCCCGTGCAGCGTCAGTCGTTCGTCGCGGACAGCTTCGCGCACGAAGGGGAAAGTCATCAGGTTTTCCAGCGACACAAGCACTGCCTCTTTTTCCAGCGCGCGCGGGCGCAGGTCTTCCGGCAGATCGCGCACCCGTTCAAAGCCGGGGCGCAGGATATCCATCCAGCGGCCTACGAAGGATGACTTCTCCTCCAGCGCGGGGGCCTTGCCACAGCACATGTCATGGCAGCCGCGCACGCCCCCGCAGTTGGAATGCCCCAGCACGACGATATGGGCGACCCCCAGCGAGGTAACGGCATATTCCACCGCCGCCGAGGTGCCGTGGTATTCGCCATCGGGGTTATAGGGGGGCACCAGATTGGCGACGTTGCGGTGAATGAAGAACTCCCCTTCATCCGCGCCGAAGATCGAGGTGACATGCACCCGGCTGTCACAGCAGGAAATGACCATCGCCCGCGGATGCTGGCCCCCGTCGGCAAGCCGTCGGAACCATGCCTTGTTGTCCTGATAGGTGGTGGCGCGCCAGCCCTGAAAGCGCTGGACCAGATAGTTGGGAAGGGGGCGAGCCGCATCCATGCCGTTCATCCTTCGGTCGCTTCACCGGCCCTGATACGGGGCAATCGCCGAAAATTCGAGAGGAATAATGTCCTGCCCGCAACCTTTTCTTCAGTCTGGGGGCATCACATGCTGCTTGGGTGTGAACGAAAAGGTGTGGGCCATGAAGGCTGATAATGTGGTTGTATTGCGGCCCGTGGAACGGGTTGCGCAGGATGCAGAACCGATTGCCGCGATCTATCGAAATCTTGGCACGACATCGGCCGAACAAGTGGTCACGCGGGCCCTTGCCGAACTGGCGATGACCATGGCCGGGCTGTCGGTGCAGGTGCGTGACCGTGACCTTTCGGATGTGGCGCGGCAGTTGCGCAGCTTGCAGCACATGGCCGAAGATCTGGGCATGGTTTCGCTGGCCCGATGTGCCGCCGATGTGCGGCTGTGCCTTGAACGGGCAGATGCCACGGCCTTCAGCGCGGTCTGGGCGCGGTTGGTGCGGATAGCGGAACGCTGCCTGTCGTCTGACCGTGATCTGCTGGACAAATCGCTCAGCTGATCCCGGCGGGCCGGCGGTGCCTTCCGGCCGGCGGGCAGGTTCCCCTTGCGGGCGCAGGCGGAACGGCTAGGCTTCGGCCAAACCCGAAGGAGAGCCGCGCAATGCCAACCGCCCCTGCACCCGTCCTGCCCGCTTTTGCCCGCGCGGATGCCGCAAGTCTGCCCCTGCATGCCCTGACCCCGGCGCAGATCGCCGACTGGCTGGCCGGACCTGGCGCCGAATGGGCCGGCTGGCTGGCCGCGTCAGGGTTTGAGGCGGGTCTGGGCGAGGTGCGGCTTCTGCCCGGTGACTCCGGCCTTGCCGGGGCGGTTGTGGGCCTTGGCCCCGACTCGGCACGCCAAAGGGTTCGCTTTGGGCTTGCCAAGGCCGTGGCGGCGCTGCCGGCGGGGGATTGGCACCTTGCCGGTGACCTGCCCGAGAAAGAGCGGCGCGAAGCTGCCCTTGGCTGGCTGCTGGCGGGATATCGGTTCGACCGCTACCGCCCGGCAAAGGAACCAACAAGGCTGCCCCGGCTGAAATGTCCCGAAGGGGTGGATGCCGAAACCTTGCTAGCTATGGCAGAGGCCGAGTTTCTGACCCGTGACCTGATCAATACGCCCGCGAACGATATGGGCCCGGCCGAACTTCAGGCCGCGTTCGAGGCGCTTGCCGCACGCTTCGGCGCGCGGACAGAGGCGATCGTCGGGGATGATCTGCTGGCGCGGAATTTCCCGATGATCCATGCCGTCGGGCGGGCGTCGGCGCGGGCGCCGCGCCTGCTGGACATGCGCTGGGGCAACACCGGGCCTCAGCTGACGCTGGTGGGCAAGGGCGTGTGCTTCGACAGCGGCGGGCTGGATATCAAGCCATCGGCAGGCATGCTGTTGATGAAAAAGGACATGGGCGGCGCGGCCACGGTCATGGGCCTTGCCCTGATGATCATGCGGCTGGGCCTTCCGGTGCGGCTGCGGGTGCTGGTGCCGGCGGTGGAAAACAGCATCTCTGGTCCGGCGATGCGGCCGCGCGATATCCTGACCTCGCGCAAGGGGCTGACGGTCGAGGTGAACAATACAGATGCCGAGGGGCGCCTGATCCTTGCCGATGCGCTGACGCTTGCCTGCGAGGAGCCCGAGGCGCTGGTGATTTCGATGGCAACGCTGACCGGGGCGGCCCGGGTGGCGGTGGGGCCTGATCTTGCACCCTTTTATGCCGATGACGAAGGCTTGGCCGCCGCCATCGAACAGGGCGCGCGGGATGGGTTCGATCCGGTCTGGCGCATGCCGTTCTGGGCACCCTATGAGCCGATGATCGAACCCGGCATCGCCGATCTGGACAACGCGCCTTCGGGCGGTTTTGCCGGGTCTGTCACGGCCGCGCTGTTCCTGCGCCGCTTCGTTTCTACCCCGCGCTATGTGCATTTCGACATTTATGGCCACAACCCCGCCGATGCGCCGGGCCGTCCGAAGGGCGGCGTAGGGCAGGGGGCGCGGGCGCTGCTGCATGCGCTGCCGCAGATGCTGGACCTGTGATGGACCGCCGCTTGACCCCGATGACAGGCGGTGTGGCCCTGCGCAGCCTTGCCGGCAGAGTGACGGATGCGCGGTTCGTCGATGGCGAAGCCGGGGCGATCTGTCAGCCGCTGGTTGATCTGTGCGCGGCGCCGGGCGGGGCGCGGGACCGTCAGGTGCTGTTGGGGGATGCGGTCACGGTGGTGGACCGGACCGATGCCCATGTCTTCGTGCAGATGGCCAAGGACGGCTATTGCGGCTGGGTCGCGGCCGATGCCATCGGCCCCCCGGTCGCGGCAACGCATTGGGTGGCGGCGCCTGCCAGCCATCTTTATTCCGGGCCCAAGGTGCAGGCGCGCGAAAGGGCGGCTTTGCCGATGGGGGCCCGGCTTGCCGTTCTGGGCCAGACGGGCAGCTTTGCCGAAACCGCTTTCGGTTTTGTGCCGGCGGTGCATCTGCGCCCCCTTGGCCAGACTGCTGACGATCCGGTTCAGGTGGCCGAGACGTTTCTGAACGCGCCCTATCTTTGGGGCGGCAACAGCCATGCGGGGGTGGATTGCTCGGGGCTGGTGCAGCTGGCCTTTCACGCCTGCGGGCGGGCCTGCCCGGGCGACAGCGATCTGCAACAACAGATCGGCCAGCCGCTGCCCCATGATGCGCCTTTGGTGCGGGGGGATCTGCTGTTCTGGAAGGGCCATGTCGCAATGGTGGTGGATGCGCAGCGGCTGATCCATGCCAATGGCCACAGCATGTCGGTCGCCTATGAAGGCATCCGCGCCTGTATCGACCGGGTTGTCGAACAGGGCGGCGGGCCGGTCACGGCGCGGCGCAGACCCTGACTGGCGGGCCTAGTCCACGGCGCGGATCAGCTTACGCTCCAGCACCCGCAACACCTGTGCCAGATCATGACCGCGCCGCAGGATATGGCCATCCATGCCGACCACGGCATAGATGCCTTGCCGGTTCCGCAGCTTGGGGCGTTTTTCGATGCGATAAAGCGGGGTTTCCGCCGTGCGCCGGAAGATCGAGAATACCGCCACCTCGCGCAGGCAGGAAATCGCATAGTCGCGCCATTCGCCCATGGCGACCATCCGCCCGTAAAGACCAAGGATAATCGAAAGTTCGTTCCGCTGAAAGCTTACCTGCTCTGGCGGAAGGGGAGTCGTGGGAAAGGGTGTCGGAGGCTGCTGGATCGACATGACAGCATGATGACGGTGGCCCGGGCGCAAATCAAGCCTGATCCAGAGATGGCGCGGGGCCAGCCCCTGGGGCCAAAGTGGCGCCACTATCGCCTGCCATTCCCAACGGTGCAGTGCGTGCGGTTTTGGGCGGGATGATCGCCCCCCCTTTTCACCCAGAGGCGTGGCCTGCAACCTGGAAGCCTCCGCCCCGACGGCGGGGGCTTTTCGGTTTACAGAAAGCCGGCCGAAAGCCGCAGTTCGCCCGTGCGCAGACCGCGCCAGTTGTGCTGTTCGGCCGGCAACCGCTTGCGCGCCATCGGATGCGCGGGGTCCAGAACGCCATGCCGGGCGAGAAGGGCGGTGATCACCGCCTCGGACGCGCGGGAATTGCCGTCGGTGATCTTCAGCGCGATTCCCATCCGCTTTTCCGGGATCATGGCCACGAAAACCGCCTCGGCCCCCGTCTTGATCGCAACACGGTGATCCATTGCCCGCATCAGTTCGGTGCAGGCGCGGCCTTCGCCGGCCACCAGTTCGGGGTGGCGGGCCATGGCGCCTGCCAGCCGGAACATCGCCCGTTCGCGCGCCGACCCGGTATCGCGGGCGGCGGCAAAGGACTGCATGGCCTGCGCAAGGCCAGCGAGGGACATGGCGAAATTCGGGGCCGAACAGCCGTCGATGCCATAGCCTGCGATGGTTTCGCCCGTGACTTCTTCGGTGGCGGCGCGGATCGCCTTTTGCAGCGGGTGGTCCAGTTCCACATATTCTGGCCCGGCCTTCAGGTGCCGCGTTACGGTCAGAAAGCCGCAATGCTTGCCCGAACAGTTGTTATGCAGCTGGCAGGGCCTTTCCTCGGCCCGGATCAGCCTGTCCCTTTCGGCGCGATCATAGGGTTCGTGCGAACCGCAGCGCAGGTCGGGTTCGGCCAGACCCAGATCGCGCAGCCACTGCCCGGTCATGCCGACATGCAGTGCCGCCCCCTGATGGCTGGCACAGGCCAGGGCCAGATGGCGTTCTGTCAGCCCGGCGGCATCGGCGGCGCCGGTTTCGATCAGTGGCAGGGCCTGGATCATCTTGCACGATGATCGCGGGAAAATGATGGCCTGCGGATCGCCCCAGGCTTCTATCATTCCCCCGTCGCCCCAGACGACGGCATGCCCGGTGTGGCTGCTTTCCAGCAGGCCACCGCGCCAGAGTTCGACCATGGGATGTGGTTGGGTCATCAGCTTTTCTCCGTCACACATGCGCGATTTATCGCCCATGGGGCTTTCATGAATTGGTCTTTTTGCGCTATGGATGGGATATCGAGTTGGACGCCCGTATTCCACCTGAAAAGGCCGTGCGTGAAACGGCGGATATGGGCAGAGGCACAGAACAGCTTGGAGGCTGTGAACGACATGACTTCTCCTTTCCTGCGCGTCGCCTGTGCGGCTGCCGTCGCCCTGTCTGCAACTGCTTCCCTTGCGCAGGAGTCCACCAACCGCGTGGCAACCAAGACGGACTGGAGTGTGTTTACAGAAGACTCGCCCAAGGAATGCTGGGGGGTCTCCAGCCCCAAGGAAACGGTCAACTCGCGTGATGGCCAGCCGGTTTCGGTGCGCCGTGGTGATATCCTGCTGTTTGTCACCTTTCGCCCGGGTGCCGGCGCCAAGGGCGAGGTTTCGTTCACTGGCGGGTATCCCTTTGCCAGCGGGTCGACCGTTGAAATGGCGATCGATGGCAAGACCTATGAACTGTTCACCGATGGCGAATGGGCCTGGCCGGGCAGCGCCGAGGCGGATGCGACCCTTCTGGCGGCGATGAAGGCGGGGGCTACGGCCACGTTGACGGCGCGGTCGGGCCGGGGCACCCAGACCAAGGATACCTTCAGCCTGCGCGGCTTTACCGCTGCCATGGAAGAGGCTGAAACCCGCTGCAAATGATGCGGGGCCCCTGCTGAATGACCATGCGCCCCGGGTTTGCCGGGGCGTTTTTCTTGGGATGGTTCCGTTTCCGGCGCGAATCCCTTATATACACCGCGTTCCACACATCGGACTTGACCCCATGACCGCCTCGGCCCCCATTACCCAGGACGTGCTGACCCTTCCGCGCAAGCTGCCCGAGGGCGGCAAGATCAATATTGTCGGCCTGACGCGCGATCAGTTGCGCGCGGCGCTTATTGCGGCCGGCACGCCGGAGAAGCAGGCCAAGATGCGGCTGGGCCAGATCTGGCAGTGGGTCTATCACTTCGGTATCCGCGATTTTTCGCAGATGACCAATCTGGGCAAGGATTACCGCGCCCTGCTGGATGAGAAGTTCGAGATTGCGGTGCCCGAGGTGGTCAGCCGCCAGATCAGCGCCGATGGCACGCGCAAGTATCTGGTGCGCATCGCTGGCGGGCACGAGGTGGAGACGGTCTATATCCCCGAAGAAAACCGCGGCACGTTGTGCATTTCCAGCCAGGTCGGCTGCACGCTGACCTGTTCCTTCTGCCATACCGGCACGCAGAAACTGGTGCGGAACCTGACGGCGGGCGAAATCGTGGGCCAGGTGATGCTGGCGCGCGATGATCTGGGCGAATGGCCGGTTCCCGGTGAGCCCAAGGATGAAACCCGGCTGGTTTCGAATGTGGTTCTGATGGGGATGGGCGAGCCGCTTTACAACTTCGAAGCCGTGCGTGACGCGATGAAGGTGGTGATGGATAACGAGGGCCTGACACTGTCACGCCGGCGCATCACCCTTTCGACCAGCGGTGTGGTGCCGGAAATTGCCCGGACGGCCGAAGAAATCGGCTGTCTTCTGGCCGTCAGCTTCCATGCCACCACGGATGAGGTGCGCGACCGTCTGGTGCCGATCAACAAGCGCTGGAACATCGAAACGCTGCTGGCCGCGCTGCGCGATTATCCCCGGTTGTCCAACAGCGAACGGATCACCTTTGAATATGTGATGCTGAAGGGCGTGAATGACAGCGATGCCGATGCCCGCCGTCTGGTGAAGCTGATCGCCGGGATTCCGGCCAAGATAAACCTGATCCCCTTCAACGAATGGCCCGGTGCGCCCTATCAGCGGTCTGACTGGGAACGGATCGAGGCATTTGCCGATATCGTCTACAAGGCTGGCTATGCCTCGCCCATCCGCACGCCACGGGGCGAAGACATCATGGCCGCCTGTGGCCAGTTGAAATCGGCCACCGAACGCGCGCGCAAATCGGCCAAGGACATCGCCGCAGAAGCCGGGCTGTGACGCCGAGGCAGGGTTTTTCTGCACGCTGGGCAAAGCGCGACAAAAAAGCCCTTGGACCGGCAAGGGTTCAGGCCCTATCAGAAACAAAAAGAGACAAGGCAGCGTGGCCCCGGCCGTATCCGCCTTCAGTTAACAGGCAGAGAAAGCACCCGGATGACGTCGACGCTCCTTGAGCTGGAAGAAGCTCAGAAGGCCAGTGCCAGGAAATGGGTGCCCGTCCTTGCAAAATACCGTGATCCGTCACTCGGCCGGTCGCTGCTGGAACTCTGTGTGACCGTTGCAGCCTTTCTGGGTTTCTGGGCTCTGGCCTGGGCCGCGCTTTCGGTCAGCCCGCTTCTGGCGCTTCCGATTGCGGCGGCAAACGGGGTCTGGCTGGTGCGCCTGTTCCTGATCCAGCATGATTGCGGGCATCAGTCCTTCTTTCATCACCGTCTGGCGAATGACTGGGTGGGGCGGATCATCGCCGTGCTGACGCTGACGCCCTATGACGTATGGCGCCGCACGCATTCCATTCACCACGCCCATGCCGGCAATCTGGATCGCCGGGGCATTGGCGATGTGCTGACGCTGACGGTGCAGGAATACAAGGCCCGGTCATGGTTCGGACGGGTGCTTTACCGGCTGTACCGGCATCCGGTGGTGATGTTCGGTCTGGGCCCGGCCTATCTGTTCCTGATCGATTACCGCCTGCCGCTGGGCCTGATGACGGCTGGCTGGCGCTATTGGCTTTCGTCGATGGGCACCAATCTGATGCTGGCGCTGCTGATTGCCGGGCTTTATCTGCTGGGTGGCTGGCAGGTGCTGGTTTTCATCTTTCTGCCCACCGTGATTGTGGCTGCAACGATCGGGGTCTGGCTGTTCTTCGTCCAGCATCAGTTCGAGGAAACCTATTGGGGCCGCGAACCTGACTGGCAGGTGCATGATGCGGCGCTGCTGGGCAGTTCGCATTACAAGCTGCCCCAGCCCCTCCGCTGGCTGACCGCGAATATCGGCATCCATCATGTGCATCACCTGTACAGCCGGGTGCCGTTTTACCGGCTGTCGGAAATCCTGCGTGATCATCCGGTTCTGGGCGAGGCACAGGTTCTGACCATCCGCGAAAGTCTTGATTGCGCAAAGCTGCATCTGTGGGACGAGGCGGGCAAAAGGCTGGTTTCCTTCCGCGATGCCCAGCTGATCGCCGACTGACCGGGCCAGAGTGTGGGCCAGAGCGGGGCTTGACCGGCCGGCCCTTGCAGGCTTTGTCTGGGCCGATGACCCCGGTGATTGCCAACCGCACTGCCCGCAGCCTGTTTCTGGCCGCGCATGGCCTTTCCGGCCCGCCTGCGGGTGCGGCTACGGGCGCTGCACTTGCCGGAGTGATCGACAGCATCGGTTTCGTGCAGGTCGACAGCATCAACACCGTCGAACGCGCGCATCACATGATCCTCTGGTCCCGGCGCAAGTCATACCGGCCCGAGGCACTGAAACACCTGCTGGAACGTGACCGGGCGTTGTTCGAACACTGGACGCATGACGCAAGCATTCTGCCCATGGCGTTGTTTCCCTATTGGAAGCACCGCTTTCTGCGTGATCAGGATCGGCTGCACCAAAACTGGAAACGCTGGTTCCGTGACGGGTATGAGGCGCAGTTCGACACGATCCTGGATCGCATCGCCCGTGACGGCCCCGTCACCTCGGCCGAGGTGGGCGAGGGCGAGGCGCGCGGCACCGGCGGCTGGTGGGATTGGCATCCTTCAAAGACGGCGCTGGAATGGCTGTGGCGCACGGGCAGGCTTTCCGTCAGTCGCCGCGATGGGTTCCGCAAGGTCTATGACCTGACCGAAAGGGTGGTGCCCGAGGCGCTGCGCAAGGCCGAGGTGGATCACGAAGCGCTTGTGGACTGGGCTTGTTCTTCGGCGCTGGACAGGCTGGGCTTTGCCGACGAGGCCGAGATTGCGCGCTATTGGCACAGCGTGGAAAAGCGCGACGTGACGGCTTGGACGGAACGGCAGGTGGCCGCCGGACGGCTGGCCCGCGTTCAGGTGGAACAGGCCAATGGCAGCCTGCGTGCCGCGCTGATCCGCCCGGGCCTTTTACGGGCAGAATCGGTGCCGGTGGCACCGCGCCTGCGCATCCTTTCGCCTTTTGACCCCGCGCTGCGCGACCGCGCGCGGGTGGAACGGCTTTTCGGCTTTCACTACCGGATCGAGGTTTTCGTGCCCGAACCGAAGCGGGTGTACGGCTATTACGTCTTTCCGGTAATGGAGGGCGACAGGTTGATCGGCCGGCTGGATGCCAAGGCTTTCCGGGCCGAAGGGCGGCTGAACCTGCGCGCGTTCTGGCCGGAACCCGGGCAGCGCATGGGGCAAGGGCGCCAAGATCGCCTGCTGGCCGAGGTGGACAGGCTGGCCCGCTTTGCCGGATGTGACCGCGTCAGCCTTGAACCGGGCTGGCTGCGCGCCGGTCAGCCCTTGGGGTGAAAGAAGTCATGGATGGTCTGCGCCATGGCTTCGGAAATGCCGTCGACCGCCTTCAGGTCTTCGACCCCGGCGCGTGACACGGCCTTGGCGCTGCCGAAATGGGCCAGAAGCGCGCGCTTGCGCGTGGCGCCCACGCCCGGCACCTCGTCCAGCGGGGTGGCGCCGATGGCTTTCGACCGTTTGGCCACATGGGCGCCGTTGGCCCAGCGGTGCGCCTCGTCGCGCAGGCGCTGCACGAAATACAGCACCGGATCGTTGCGTTGCAAGGCAAAGGCGGGCTCTCCGGGGCGGTGGAATTCTTCCTTGCCGGCGTCCCGGTCAATGCCCTTGGCCACGCCGATAAAGGGCACATCCTCGATGCCCAGTTCTTCCAGAATGGACGCTACCGCCGAAACCTGCCCGGCCCCGCCATCGATCAACAGAAGGTCGGGCCAGAGATCGGTCTTTCGGTCGGGGTCTTCCTTCAAAAGGCGTTCGAAGCGGCGGGTCAGAACCTCTTTCATCATGCCGAAGTCATCGCCCTGCGCGCCCGAAGCCCCCTTGATGTTGAACTTGCGATACTGCGATTTCACGAAACCTTCGGGTCCGGCAACCACCATGCCCCCCACGGCATCGGCGCCTTGGATATGGGCGTTGTCATAGATCTCGATCCGCTGTGGCGGGGCATCCAGATCAAAGGCTTCGGCCAGACCGGCCAGCAGGCGGTGCTGGGTCGAGGTTTCCGCCATCTTGCGGGCCAGCGCCTCGCGCGCGTTGCGGGCGGCGTTTTCGACCAGTTCGGCCTTTTCGCCCCGCTGCGGCACTGCCAGTTCCACCTTTCGGCCCGCACGTTCCGACAGCGCCTGCACCACCAGATCTTCATCCTCGACCGGATGCGACAGCAGGATCAGCCGGGGCGGATCCTTGTCATCATAGAACTGGGTCAGAAAGGCGGTCAGGATTTCCGGCGCTTCGGCACCGGCGCCCGTGCGGGGATAGAAGTCGCGGTTGCCCCATGATTGGTTGGCGCGAATGAAGAAGACCTGCACACAGGCCTGCCCGCCATCCTGATGCAGCGCGATCACATCGGCTTCGGCCACGCCGCGCGGGTTGATCCCCTGCGCCTGCTGCACATTCGTCAGTGCGCGGATGCGGTCGCGCAGGGCGGCGGCGCGTTCGAACTCCATTTCTTCCGATGCCTTGGCCATGGCTTCGGCAAGCTCTGTCTGCACGGCGGTGGATTTGCCTTGCAGAAAGCGTTCCGCATCGGCCACCAGCCTTGCGTAACCCGGCTTGTCGATTTTGCCCACGCAGGGCGCACTGCACCGCTTTATCTGGTATTGCAGGCAGGGCCGGGTCCGGCTTTCGAACATGGCATCCGAACAGTTCCGCAACAGGAACACCTTTTGCAACTGGTTCAGCGTGCGGTTAACCGCGCCCGCGCTGGCGAAGGGGCCGAAGTAGCTGCCTTTTTCCGATTTCTTGCCGCGGTGCTTCTTGATCTGGGGAAAGGGGTGTTCGGTCGAGATCAGGATGTTGGGAAAACTCTTGTCATCCCGCATCAGCACGTTGTAGCGCGGCTTCAGTTGCTTGATCAGGTTCTGTTCCAGAAGCAGGGCTTCCACCTCGGTCCGGGTGGTCAGGAACATCATGCTGGCGGTTTCAAAGATCATCCGCGCGATCCGGGCCGAATGGCCGGACGGGCGGGCGTAATTGCTGACCCGGTTCTTCAGGTTCCGCGCCTTGCCGACATACAGAACCTCTCCCTGCGCGTTCAGCATCCGGTACACCCCGGGAGAGCCGTCAAGCGTCTTCAGATAGCCGTGGATGACGGCATGGCCTGTCTGTTTTTCAGTTTGATCGCCTGCGTTTTCGGTCATTCCCCGCCCTGTCTTTCGATCTGCCTGAAAGTCATCGATTCTTGGCCGTGCCTGCAATGATATGGGGGCATGGGCAAGAGGGAAGAAGTCCACGGTTTCTGTGGATAAGTCTGCGGAAAAACTTTCGCCACGCCCGAATTTCCCTTGTTCTTATGGGGCTTCATTGGTTTGCCTATTTTTTAGGCAAATTTATAACCCGATGAAAACAAAAAAAAGAAATTTTAATGCTTGGGAAAACCATGACAAATCAAGGGCCTTTGTAACGGTGCCGTGACCGCCTTGGAGAAAGTGGACAACTTTCGAGGTTATTTGCTGCGATCACTCTACGCCCAGCACGTCCGGGGTTTGCCAAGCAAGGTGCTGGCCGCCGTCCACGGCGATCATCTGGCCGGTCACGGCGGGGGAATCGAGGAAGAACCCAAGCGCCGCAGTGATGTCTGCCGCATTCGCGCCGCGCCCCAGAACGGTGGCGGCGCGTTGGCGTGCAAAGTGGCTTTCCGACTGGCGCCCGCCGCGCAGCGTGGGGCCGGGCCCGATGGCATTGACGCGGATGTGGGGGGCCAGACCCTGCGCCGCCGTGCGGGTCAGCGCCCAAAGCCCCATCTTGGCGATGGTATAGGTGCTGAACTCTGGCGTCAGCTTGTGAATGCGCTGGTCCAGCATGTTGATGATCAGCCCGCGCGCCTGCGGTTCCCCCGCCTCGTCCACCACGGCGGGCGGGCATTGCCGGGCAAAGGCCTGGGTCAGCACGAAGGGCGCCCGCAGGTTGGATTCGATGTGCCGGTCCCAACTGGTGCGCGTGGCGGTTTCGATCCTGTCGTATTCGAAGATCGAGGCGTTGTTGACCAGCACGGTCAGCGGACCCAGCGCAGCCGTGGCGCGGGGGATCAGGCCCTCTACCTCGGCCTCGGTCAGAAGGTCGGCCTTCAGCGCCACGGCCTTTCGGCCAAGGCCGGTGATCAGGGCCACAACCTCTTCCGCCTCGGCGGCCGAAGTGGCGTAATGTACGGCCACGTCATGCCCGCGCCGTGCCAGATACAGCGCCATTTCGCGGCCCAGACGCTTGCCCGCGCCAGTGACAAGTGCCGTCATGTCGATTTGCCTTTCGCGGTGCAGTCGCAGGTCTTGCCGATGATGTGGCGGCCGCATTTCTTGCAGACCCCCGGCCGCCCGGCAGATTTGCGCAGGCGGCGCGACAGGGCGTCAGGAAACAGGGCGCGCCCGATCATGCCCAAAAGCACCATGCACAGCAGGAAGACAAGGATGATCTTGACCAGCATTCAAAGACCATACCGCGCCCAAAGGGCCCGTTCCTCGACCGAAGCCAGCAGGCTGTCGCCGACCGACAGGCCAAAGCGCTGAAACAGGCTGCGCCTTTGCCCGAAGGGCACCAGCCGCACTTTTTCACCGTAAAGTTCGCGCAGCTTTGGTTTCAGATGCGCCACCCCGTCGACAAGCCCAAGATCCACCGCCGCCTGTCCGATCCAGATGTCGGCGTTGAACAGGTCGGCGTCTTCCTTCAGGCGCGTGCCCCGGGCGGCCTTCACATGGGCGATGAAATTCTGGTGCAGCGGGCCCAGCATGGCGTGGATGCGGGCCACATCCTCGGGGCGTTCGGGGCGGAACGGGTCGGCAAAGCTTTTCGACTTGCCGGCGGTATGCACCCGCCGTTCAACCCCTTGCCGTTGCATCAGGTCATGAAAGCCGAAGCTTGCAAAGATCACCCCGATCGACCCGACGATCGAGGACGGGTCCACCCAGATGTCATCCGCCGCGCAGGCCAGCCAATAGCCGCCCGATGCGGCCACATCCTCGACAAAGGCATGAACGGGAATCTTCTTTTCCTCGGCAAGGCGGCGGATGCGCCCTGCGATCAGGCTGGATTGCACCGCAGACCCGCCGGGCGAATTGATGACCAGCGCCACCGCCGCAGGTTTGCCCTTGGCAAAGGCCTTTTCGATCAGCCCGCCAAGGGCCTGATCAGACAGCGCACGGGCACCAGAGCCGATTGCGCCTTGCAGCCGGATCACGGGAACATAGGCCTGCCGCGGCAGGAAGGGGATCAGATGTCTCATGGCCCAGACGTAGGCCGAGCCATGCGGTCAAACAAGGTCTAAAGACCTTAGCCCTGTTCGACCCTGCGATAATCCATCGGCATCGCATGGCTTAGCCGCATATAGGCAAAAACACCGGTGACGAAGCCGACAAATGCCAGCAGGGCCGCAACGACGACCTGGCCCGTTTCATGGCCATCAGAGGTCAGCGCCAGATAGCCGAAAGACCAGAATCCGGCCCAACTGATCACACACAGGATCGCGACAATTTTGTTCATGTTTCCCTCCCGCCGGTCTCCCTCTCCCTGAAAGGCCGGAACGCAGGAAGTTTAATGTCGGAAATGGCTTTGTCTTCAAGAATCGTCGCTGCGGCGCGGCATCGGGGGCGCCTACAGGGTGGCGACGGTCAGGATGTGATCGTCACAAAGGGCATAGTGCCCGCTGATCCTGTGGCCTGCGGCAAAGGGGGGAATGGGCTGTTCGAAGCGGGCGTCGAACTGGCCGCCTTGCGGGGGCCCGGCCAGTGTTACCGTCATCACGTCAAAGCCGAAAAGCGTGCGGCTGGTGGGGTATTGTGCCTTGTAAGCGGCTTCCTTGGCGGAAAAGGCGACCTTTGCCATCATCGCCCGCACCTCGGGGGGCCATGACAGCAGCACGCGCTGTTCATGGGGCAGCAGGATCGTATCCCACAAGGGGCGGTCCAGCGGGGTGGCTTCCTCCAGGTCGATGCCAATGCCCGCGCCAGGGCGCGCGCGCATCACAGCGGCAAGGCAGGCGCTGCGGCTGTGGGTGATCGACCCGACGATGCCCGGAGGCCATTGCGGCGCACGGTCAGCCCCGGCGGGGATCGGCGCCGCAGCCTCGCCGATTTCGGCCATGGCTTGCCGCGCGGCGGCCCGGCCTGCCGCGAATTCGCGCAGGCGGGCGGGTGCTGCGCGGGCCGGGGCCTCGGTATCGGACAGCGGATGGTCTGCCAAAGGGTTCGTCCACGCTGCCCCGCAGCCCGGCGGCAACATCAGGCGCAGCCGGGTCAGAAGGGCAGGGTCAGGCATCTACGCCCGACCTTGACGCCCGCATGGCGCGCCGCCGCGCCATCGCTTCGGCCCGAGCATCGGCCTGCGTCTGGATGCCGGGGGGGCGAACGCCTTCGGCCTGAGCTTCGGCCGCGCTCGCCAAGGCGTTGGCCTGCGGCTTGTCATCCAGATGGCGGGCCAGTGCTTCCAGCACCGGAAAACGGAAGATGTCGGTGATCGAAAGCTTTGCCGCCCCCATCTTTTCGCGAATTTCCCGATGTGCCTGCACGGCCAGAAGCGAATGCCCGCCAAGGGCAAAGAAGTTGTCCTTGGCACCCACCTTGGGCACGCCCAGCACCTTTTGCCAGATCGCCGCCAGATCGGCTTCCACATCCGATGCCGGGGCGCTGAAGCTGGTGGCCGCCCCCGGCTGCCCGGCAGCCGGTGCGGGCAGGGCCTTGCGGTCCACCTTGCGGTTCGGTGTCAGGGGCAGGGCGGGAAGGGTTACGAAATGCGCCGGCACCATATGGTCTGGCAAAAGCGTGGCCAGTTCGGCGCGTAGAGCCGCCTCATGCGCCGTGCCGGTCAGATAGGCCACCAGCCGCAGATCGCCCGGCACATCCTCGCGCGCCAGCACCACCGCCTGCCCGACACCGGGCTGTTGTTCCAGAACCGCCTCGATCTCTCCCAACTCGATGCGATAGCCGCGGATCTTGACCTGATGGTCGGCGCGGCCCAGGAAATCGATCTTGCCATCGGCCCGGCGCCGGACCAGATCGCCCGTCCGATACAGCCGCGCGCCCCAGGGGCAGGCACGATCCGGCGTGACGAAGGGATCGGGACGGAACCTGTCTTCGGTCAGGTCCGGGCGCTGCCAGTAGCCGCGGGTGACGCCATCGCCGCCAATCCACAACTCGCCCGGCGTGCCCACCGGCACCGGGGCCATGGATGCGTCCAGCACATACATCTGCTGGTTTGCCAGCGGCGTGCCGATGTTCGTCGTGGCCTCGGGCTGGCCCACCTCTTCCACGCTGGACCAGATGGTTGTTTCTGTCGGGCCATACATGTTCAGGATGCGGGCCGGGGTGGCCTTGCGCAGATCCTCGACCTGCGGGCCGGGCAGCGCCTCGCCCCCCAGCATCAGGGCGGACAGGCCGGAAAGCGCATGCCGGGCCTCGTCATTCATGGCGATCATCCGCGCCATCGAGGGCGTGCATTGCAGATGCGTGACCTTGTGGCGGATCAGCTGCGCGGCAATCGACCAGTCATCCTCTTCGACACCGCCACCGGAATTGGCGTGGCGCACCACTTCGGCCAGCGGGTAAAGCCCCTCCATCACCTTTTCCGGGGCGATGCCATAGTCGATCAGGCAGGCGATTTCCCCCACCCCGATCCGTTTGAGCTGTTCGACCCGGGCCAAGGCATCCTCGACCGTGCCGAACAGGCCGGAATCGTCAAAATAGCGCTGGAAGGCAAAATCGAGGATCGCCTCGTTCTCCTCGGCCGAAAGGGTGCGCAGGTCGATGTCCATGGGGTTTTCCACCCCGGCCGGTTTCTTGAAGGCCGGGAAGGCCCAGGCGTATTGCTTGACCAGCCCGACGGCAGCCGCCAGATAGGCCTTCATCGGCCCTTCGGCCACGCGGCGCACCTGATCGCGGTCGCGGCCCACGAAGGTGTGCAGCATCAGCGTGACGGTGCCGGCGGCAGGGTCATGTCCGGCCTTGGCCCGGGCCTCGCGGTAGATGCGGATCTTGCCCGCCACCTCATCGATCGACTGGCCCAGAAGGTGGGTCAGGACATTGGCCCCCATCTCTCCCGCTTCGCGCCAGGTGTCGGGGTTGCCGGCGGTGGTCACCCACAGCGGCAGTTCCCTTGATACCGGGCGGGGTTGCGTCTTCACGGTAAAGGGCGTGCCGTCGGACTTGGGGAAATCGACCCCTTCGCCGCGCCAAAGCCGGCGGATCTGATCGGCCGCCGTATACATCGCGGCCTTGTTGTTCGGCGGGGTGTTTTCGGGGCGCAGCACGAAATCCTCGGGCTGCCAGCCCGAGGCGATTGCAAGACCCGCCCGCCCGTTCGTCAGGTTGTCGATCACTGCCCATTCTTCGGCAATGCGCGCGGGATGATGCAGTGGCACCACGCAAGACCCGGCCCGCACGGCGATGTTGCGGGTGATGGCGGCCACCGCCGCCCCCGTCACCGAAGGGTTGGGATAGGGGCCGCCAAAGGCGTGGAAATGACGCGGATTTTCGCAACCCGGATTATTCTCCTGATGTTTCCGCCATAGCGCAACGCAGTACCCACACGTCATAACGTGCATGCTCTAATGGGTTAAGCGCAGGGGACGATGCAATCATCCACCCCTTAAAAACCGTATCATCGGTATCGATATTCTGAATGTTCAGGTGCGCAAATGCATCCCCCACGGGGTTTGCAGTCTACAAGGACGTCGCGTCCGGCCTCGACTACAAGAGGAAAGGCCTCCAGAGGCTTCTGG
>JALQTL010000201.1 GCA_023260935.1 Paracoccaceae bacterium | reverse complement strand
GGCTATAGAAATCGGCAAGCGCGATATCTGGATCGAGACCGTCAATCTTGTTCGCGACTAAATAGGTGTGCTTTTCACCGGGAATATAGCTGATGACCTCGAAGCCGTTGGTCAGACGCACCTTGGCGACTTTCCGCATGGCCGAGTTCGGCTTTTTCGGGGTGGTGGTATACACGCGGGTGCAGACCCCACGCTTCTGCGGGCAGGATTCCAAGTGCTGCGACTTGGACTTCCGCACGTTCGCTTCCCGGGGCTTCCGGATCAGCTGTTGGATCGTCGGCATTCACGTTCCTCGTGTTGCTCTGTCAATACTCGCCCCGAACTTCGGGACACCTCTTCTCGACGTGTGATCTGCACCCATTGCAAACCACAAAACCGCATTCATCCCCATCGCAGGGATGACGCGGTGGAATTCCAGAGGATCGGGGCAGTTGGGCCCGGATCGTGACCACATCAAGCATTCTGGCCATCAGACACAGGTATACCCATGCTTCAGGTAGGCGGGCGTATAGGGGGAGTCGCGGGGGATGTCAACAGCCGCGCCCTGAGGGTCGCCGCCTGAGGGCCGCCCCCTGCCCCCCGATTTCAGGCCCCCACCGGTTGCCGCCGGACCTTAACCTTGCGTTCGCGCCACAGCGTAAAGATGCCGGAGCCCACAACCAGCGCCCCGCCGAAAAGGGTCAGCCCGTCGGGCAAGGATCCGAACACGGCCCAGCCCAGGAAAATGGCCCAGATCAGCGCGGTATAGCGGAACGGCGCCACAAAGCTGATATCGCCCACCCGCATCACCATGACCGAAAACATATAGCCGAAGAGCAGCGCAAAGGCCGCCGCACAGACCAGCATCGCCTCAGCCGGGGTGACGGGTTGCCAGCCCTGAACGCCCGTTACCAGAAGCCCCATGGCCGTCACCGAAAGCGAGGCCCAGACCGCCACATTCACCGACGGTACTTCGCGTGACAGAAAGCGTGTGGAAAGATCGCGGACCACCACGCAGGCAACCGAACCCAAGCCCATGATCGACCATAGGTCAAACCCGTCGGGCCCGGGGCGGATGATGATCAGAACCCCGCTAAAGCCGACAAGGATGGCCAGCAAGCGGCGCCAGCCGATCGCTTCCTTCAGGAAAAGGGCCGCGGCCAGCGTTACTGCCAGCGGCAGAGCCTGAAGGATGGCGGAAAGATTTGCCAACGGCATATGGATCAGCGCGCCCAGAAACAGCGCGGTTCCCCCGACCTCGGCCAGTGACCGGATCGCAATCACAAGACAGTCCCGCCGCGACAGGTTCCAGCGCAGACTGCCCATGAACCAGCCAAGGCCGATCAATCCGATGGTCGCAAGCCCCCCCCGCAGCATGATTGCCTCGAATAGGGGCATGGTCTGCGTCACCGCTTTCATTGCCGTATCGTTCAGGGTGAAAGCCGCCATCGAGATGTTCATGTAGATCGCGCCGCGCGCGTTGTCGGAAATCTGCATCCCGCTCTCCTGCCCTGCCGATACTGTTAATCGCACGAAGAGACGGCGCAAAGCGCGGGAATGTATGGGGCACAATAAGCAGGCCCGCCGCCGCAGCCGCCAATGACGTCGGGGCAAAGAAAAACCCCCGCCGGCCTTTCGGACGGCGGGGGCTGTTCAGCGTGGATCAGGTCAGTCGCGGCTTTCGTAGATGTCCACCAGACCGGCATCGCGGGTGATGTCCACCACTTCCTCGGCCGGGGCGGCCAGTGCTGCGGCTTCCACCGCATCGCTGCGACGGGCTTCGATCACGTCGTGGTCGCGGTCCGCGGCGATCTTCTTGACGCGGCTCGTGGCCCCACCGGTACCCGCCGGGATCAGGCGGCCGACGATGACGTTTTCCTTCAGACCCACCAGTTTGTCACGCTTGCCCTGAACCGAAGCCTCGGTCAGCACACGCGTGGTTTCCTGGAACGACGCCGCCGAGATGAACGACCAGGTCTGCAACGACGCCTTGGTGATGCCCAGAAGCACAGGCTCGGCCGTGGCCTCGCGCATGCCCCGTGCACGGGCCTTGGCGTTTTCTTCGTCCAGCTCGATCTTTTCGACCTGTTCGCCCTTCAGAAGCGTCGTGTCGCCGCTGTCGAGGATCTCGAACTTCTGCAGCATCTGGCGAACGATCACCTCGATGTGCTTGTCGTTGATCTTCACACCCTGCAGTCGGTAGACTTCCTGGATTTCCGTGCAGAGATATTCGGCCAGTGCCTCGATCCCGAGGACATCGAGGATGTCATGCGGGTTCGGCGAGCCCGAGATCAGCGTGT
>JALQTL010000198.1 GCA_023260935.1 Paracoccaceae bacterium | reverse complement strand
GAACACCCAGGGCATCCAGGCGAAGATCATCGCCTGCGCCGGATCGGCGGGTGCCGGGTTCAGTTTCTGGTGCAGCCACATCGAGAGGCCCAGCAGGATCGGCAGCACGCCGATGAAGATCATGGCAAGGAAACTGCCATGCGCCGGGGCCGCCCAGGGCAGCAGGCCGAACAGGTTGAACAGCGACGACGGATCGGGCGCCGACAGGTCGTTCAGCCATCCGAAGAACGGCGCCTGACGCAGTTCCAGTGTGACGAAGATCACCTTGTAAAGGCTGAAGAAGATCGGGATCTGAAGGAAGATCGGCAGACAGCCCGCCGCCGGGTTGACCTTCTTGTCCTTGTAAAGCTGCATCATTTCCTTTTGCAGCTTCGCCTTGTCCTCGCCCGCGCGTTCCTTCAGCGCCTCCATCTCGGGCTGAAGTTCCTTCATCCGCGCCATGCTGACATAGGATTTATAAGCCAGCGGCAGCACGATCAGCTTCAGAACGAAGGTCAGCGCGATGATGGCAAGGCCCATGTTGCCGATCACGGCATGCAGCCAATGCAGCACCTGGAAGATCGGCTTGGTCAGGAAGAAGAACCAGCCCCAGTCGATCGCGTCGATGAAGCCCGGAATCGGCTGACCTTGCCCGGTCAGCGCGCCGTCATTCATATAGGCCCGGATCTTCTCCCATTCCTTCGCGCCGGCAAACACGCGCGACGTGGTGGTATGCGAAGCGCCCGGCGCCACGGCTACAACCGGCTGGCGCGTTTCGGTCTGGTAGATATCGGCCGTCGGAACGTATTTGGTGACAGAGGTAAAGGGCTTGCCCTGATCGGGCACCAGAACGGTCATCCAGTATTTGCTGGTAAAGCCAATCCAGCCATCCACCTTGGCGTCGATCACTTCGGCATGGCCGCCCTCACGCTCGACCAGCGGAAAATCGACCACATTCTTGTATTTGACCTCTTCCAGCGTGCCATCGGTGCGTCCGACAACGCCCTCATGGCTGACGAAGAAATTTTCCAGATCGGTCGGCACCCCGTGGCGGGCCACAATGCCATAGGGATAAAGCCGCGCCTCGGCCGTGCCGGTGTTTTCCACGGTATCGGCCACGGTGAACATGAACCCTTCGTCGACCGCGATCTGACGGGTGAACACAAGGCCCTTGCCATTGTCCCAGCGCAGCGTCACCGGGTTGCCGGGCGCAAGCGTGCCGCCGCCCGCAGGGGACCATTCGGTATTGGCACCGGGCACATCGGCAAAATCAAGGCTGCCGGCCGGGCCCCACCCAAAGAGGGCATAATACGCATTGGGCTGCCCCACCGGCGCCAGCAGACGAACAATGCCGGAATCCGGCTCGATCGTCTGCTTGTAGGATTTCAGCTCCAGATCATCGAGACGCCCGCCCAGAAGCGAGATCGAGCCCTTGAGTTCCGGCGTATCGATCATGACACGCGGCGCAGTGGCCGATGGCGAGGCCGCTGCCGCATCTGACGTTGCCGCCGCCGAGGGCGCCACAGTGCCTGGGGCCGCGGGTTCCGCCTGCGTCACCGCGGCGGGAGCGTTGGGGTCAACGACCGGCTCCGGCGGTGGAAACAGCACGAACCAGACCATGATGACCAGAAAGGACAGCACGGTTGCGAGGATGAGGTTCTTGTTCTGATCGTCCATCGGGACTACCGCCACCATTGTTCAGGTCAGCGGTCGTTCAACAGAAGGGTGGGGGAAAGGTCAAGCGGTTTTGCGGCAAAACATGGGTCAGCGGTGCATCTGTCGCTGTCTAGACGCCCCGACCCAGCCGAGTGGCATCCAGATGGGCATGCCCGCGGCGATGCCTTTCGATCCAGGCAAAGGTTTCTTCCATCGCCATCGGGCGGGCAATGCCAAAGCCCTGCACATGCTGGCACCCCAGCTGCGCCAGCGTGGCATGTTCACCGGGGGTTTCCACCCCTTCGGCAAGGGTCTGCACCCCCAATCGATCACACAGGCCAAGGATGGCGGCCACGATGCGCTTCTGATCGGGGTCGGTATCCACATTGGTCACGAAAGACCGGTCGATCTTGACCCGGCGAATCGAAAACCGGCGAATATTGGCGATCGACGCCTGCCCGGTTCCGAAATCATCCAGATCGATCCCGCAGCCAAGCGCGGCCGATTGGGCCAGGTTCAGGGCGATCATCTCATCCCCCATTCGGGCAGCAACGGTTTCCAGCACCTCCAGCGTCAGGCGGCAGGGGGCAAGATCAAAGCGGTCCAGTTCCCATTTCAGCCGCTCGGCAAAGCCTGCCGCAGAAAGCTCTGCCGCCGAAAAGTTGACGGCAATCTGCGGGATGCCAAGCCCCGCCTTGTCCCATCGCGCAAGGGCTGACAGGGCGCCGTAAAGAATGACCTCGCCCAGACGAGCATAAAGGCCCGCCTCTTCCACCAGCGGCAGGAATTCGGCGGGCGAGATGATTCCGCGATCCGGGTGATGCCAGCGAGCCAAAGCCTCAAAACCCGTGATCCGCCCGGTATCGGCACAGACCTGAGGCTGAAACCACGGCCGGATCTGGCCGGCATCCAGCGCATGTTCCAGACCGGCACGAAGAATGGCACGGTCTGCCCGGCGGCCAGCCATTTCCGGCTGAAAGGCCCGGATCGCGCCGGGGCCCTGATGGGCTGCCTCATCCAGCGCAGCGCGCGCGGCATCCAGCAAATCCCGGCCCGTAGGCCCGGGCGCCCGGTCGGCCACGCAGAACCCGACAGAGACAGAAGGGTGGATCGTCTGCCCATCCACCGCCAAAGGCAAGATCGCGGCCGCGCGCAGGCGCGAAGCGATCTGAACCGCCGCCTCCAGATCAAGGCGCCGCACCGGACCAAGCGCCAGCGCAAAGGTAACGTCATCCAGCATCACCACCATGTCGCCGGGGCGGGTGGAATCGGCCAGCCGTTCCGCCGTCCGCCGGGCCACATCACGCCCGGCCGCGGGCGTATGGCGCCACAGCATGCGGGCAGGATCGTCAAAGGTAACGACAAAGCAGGCCGTGGTCTGCCCGGTGGCAACCCTGTCAGCCAGAACCCGGTCAAGATGCGCCAGAATATCGGTTTCACAACCGAAGCCCGTCACCGGCCGTTCGGCCCGCGCCGTGCGCCCGGCCGTGAACACCGCCGCAAGGGCCGCCAGCGGGGCCAGCACCGCGAACACAACCATGCCGCGTTCACCGCCGAACCAGTAGGCCAGAAGCGTGGCCGCCGGCAAAAGGGCAAACCAGTCTGCCGATGCTGTCTGGCCGGATGTTTGTGACAGGATCCTGCGCAACTGAACCATGAAAGCCCCCTTCCTGCTTTCATGGAAGGCTAGGAGGCGGTCCTGACCGAATGCTTAATGCTCGCCCCGAAGTTGTGGAGGATTTTCATGATCTGCCGGCACGACCGCATTGCCCCGCAGCAGCCCGGCGAAATCGAACAGCGACGGATCCGCCAGATGCGACGGGCGCACATTCATCAGCGCACGGAACATCACCTGTCGGCGACCCGGGCTGCGTTCTTCCCAGTCATCCAGCAGCTTCTTCACTTGCGCGCGCTGCAACCCCTCCTGGCTGCCACACAGATCGCAGGGGATGATGGGATATCCCATGGCCCGGGCGAACCTGTCGCAATCCGCCTCGGCCACCAGCGCCAACGGGCGGGCAACGTAAAGGTCGCCGTCCTCGTTCAACAGGCGCGGCGGCATGGTCGCCAGCCGCCCGCCGTGAAACAGGTTCATGAAGAAGGTTTCCAGAAGATCATCGCGGTGATGCCCCAGCACAACCGTCGAACAGCCCTCTTCCCGCGCGATGCGATAAAGGTTGCCCCGCCGCAGCCGCGAACACAGGCTGCACATGGTGCCGCCCGGCTTGATCTTGTCGATCACCACGGAATAGGTGTCCTGATACTCGATCCGGTGGGCCACCCCCATGCGCGACAAGAATTCCGGCAGCACTGTTGCGGGAAATCCGGGCTGGCCCTGATCCAGATTGCAGGCCAGAAGGTCCACCGGCAACAGACCGCGCCATTTCAGTTCATGCAGTACGGCCAGCAGGGTATAGCTGTCCTTGCCCCCCGAAAGGCAGACCAGCCAGCGTTCCCCAGGCACGGCCATCCCGTAAGTTTCGATCGCCTCGCGCGCCTGCTGCACCAGACGCTTGCGCAGCTTGCGAAACTCCAGCCCCTTGGGGGCGCCTTGGAACAGCGGGTGGATATCGTCGGCATCATCAAGCATGGCAGGCCTCCGGGGGACGGCCCGCATATGCGGGCCCGGCAGGGCGGGGTCAAGCGTCAGACGTGTTGCGCGCCGTTCACTTCGATTTCGGCCCCCGAGATATAGCTGGCCTGATCCGAACACAGATAGAAGATCGCATCCGCCACCTCTCGGGGTTGGCCCAGCCGCTGCATCGGCAGCTTTTCCACGATCTTGTCGGTGCCCGGCGACAGGATCGATGTCTCGATCTCGCCCGGGGCAAGCGCATTGACGCGCACGCCGAGCGGGCCGAAATCATGCGCCATCTCGCGCGTCAGCGCCGCCAGCGCTGCCTTCGACGTGGCATAGGCAGCCCCGGCAAAGGGATGCACCCGCGACCCGGCGATGGAGGTGACATTGACGACAGAACCCTTGGCGGCAGAAAGCTCATCCTTCAGGCCGCGCGCCAGCACGATGGAGGCGAAGAAGTTCACATGAAACACCTGCCCCCAGGTGCGCAGATCGGTTTCCAGTGTGTTCAGGCGCTTGCCGCCTTCGCCCTTGGGGCTGATGCCGGCATTGTTCACCAGCGCATGCAGCCGACCGTTCACCTTTTCCTTGATCGTCGCAATCGCAGCGATGGTCTTGTTCGGATCGGCCAGATCGATCTGGATATGGTTCTCCTCTCCCCCCGGCCAGGGGCAACGGGGATCGAAGGGCTGGCGCGAACAGGTCAGCACCCGCCAGCCTTCGGCGGAAAATCGCTTGACGGTGGCATGGCCGATCCCACGGCTGGCCCCTGTCAACACAAGTGTTTTCTGTTCGGACATCACAGCCTCCGCGCTTCGGTGAATACCTACGCTTCCGGTCAGGAAATGCAAGCACGGCCATCGGCCTTGGCAGGGGGGGACAGGTGCGCTAGGACACACCAACCCGGAGGCCGCCCATGAAACAGCAGACCCTGACCATGCAAGACGCCATTAACACCGCCAAGATGCTGTCCGAAGCCCTGCCCTATCTTCAGCGCTATTCCGGCGCGGTCGTGGTGGTGAAATTCGGCGGCAATGCCATGGGCGACGATGACGCCATGGCGGAATTCGCCCGCGATATCGTGCTGATGCGGCAGGTGGGGGTGAACCCGGTGGTGGTCCACGGCGGCGGGCCGATGATCAACGACATGCTGAACAAGCTGGGGATCAAGTCGGAATTCGTACGCGGCAAGCGGGTAACGGACAAGGCGACCGTGCAGGTGGTCGAGATGATCCTGTCAGGCCTTGTGAACAAGCGCATCGTGCAGGCGATCATGGATGCCGGCGGCCGCGCCGTGGGCATTTCGGGCAAGGACGATGACCTGATGGTCTGCGAGGCGGATGACCCCGAACTGGGCTACGTTGGCCGCCCGGTCGAGATGAACGTGCAGGTGCTGCGCGATCTTTACACCGCCGGGATCATCCCTGTCATCGCGCCCGTGGGCACCGGCATGGCCGACAATGAGACCTTCAACGTCAATGGCGATACTGCCGCCGGGGCGATTTCGGGCGCGCTTCAGGCCGACCGTCTGCTGCTGCTGACCGATGTGGCCGGCGTAAAGGGCCCCGACGGCACAGTGATGACCCAGATCACGCCCGAGGAAATCCGCCAGATGACGGCCGATGGCGTGATTTCAGGCGGGATGATACCCAAGACGGAAACCGCGCTGATGGCGCTGGAAGCGGGGACACGCGCGGTCACGATCCTTGATGGCCGCATCCCCAATGCCTGCCTGCTGGAGCTTTTCACCGACCACGGCGCCGGATCGCAGATCCGTTCCACCGAACCGCGGGTCAAACCGCATGTGAAGCGCTAGCCCTCCGGGCGCGCTGCCTGCCGCGCGAGGGCGGATGGTTCGGCATGTGCTGGTAACGCCCGACATGCGCCGGCTGCATAATGCGATCCAGCGGCACGAACATGACAGCAATTACGGCTTTGCCCTGTCGGTTTGGGACAGGAATTTTCGCACCTGGCGGATTATTCCAGAGACCGGGTATGACAGGATGTTGATGGGGCTGGAATGGCAAGACAAAAAACCCTCATGTCCGGGCAGGGCGCTGATGCTGCCCTTTCGGACATAGACGCGGCTCTTGCCCAGCATCAGCTTGAGGTTCTGGGTGGGTTTCATGCCACGGACGATGCCACGCTGCCAAGGGGCACGCGCACGCTATTGCTGATCGGCCCGCGCGAACCCGGCTTCTGGCCCCATCTTCAGGCCCAACCCGAATGGGACGGGACGCCTGACCCCATCGACCGCTGGTCGCGCCGGGTGATCGGGCGGCTTGCCTGCGATCTGGGGGGGAAGGCGCTGTTCCCCTTTGGCGGCCCGCCGCATCATCCGTTCTACCAATGGGCCCTGCGCAGTGGTCAGGTCTGGGCCAGCCCGGTCCGGCTGCTGGTCCATGCCTCGCAGGGGTTGATGGTCAGCTTTCGCGGGGCACTGGCGCTGAAAGACCCGGTTGCCCTGCCGCCCCCAGCACAGTACCCCTGTGACGACTGCCCGGCACCCTGCAAGGCCGCCTGCCCGGCTGGCGCGCTGACCGTTGCCGGCTATGACGTGCCCGCCTGTCGTGCCCATCTGGACCGCCCCGAAGGCCAGCCCTGCCTGACCGCCGGCTGCCTTGTTCGCCGCGCTTGCCCGGTATCCCAAGGCTATGCAAGACTTCCCGAACAATCGGCCTGGCACATGAGCCGATTCCACAAGGCGGAGTAACCGCCCGTTCATCGGGGAGAGTGAATGAAACGGCTGATCCTGACGCGTCACGCGAAATCGAGCTGGGACGATCCTCTGACGGCAGACCATGACCGCCCGCTGAACGAACGCGGCAAGGCGGCGGCGGCCGATCTGGGGCAATGGCTGGCCAGCCGGGGCTATGTGCCGGATGAGGTGCTGTGTTCCGATGCCGTGCGCACCCGCAAGACGTTTTCCGGCATCGCCCCCGCCCTGCCCGGCACGCCGGTGCTGGAACTGAAGCCCGCTCTGTATCACGCAGGGCCGGATGTGATGATGGCGGTTCTGAAACATGCCAAGGGCGATGTGGTGATGATGATCGGCCACAATCCGGGCATCGCCGAATTTGCGGCCCGGCTTGTGGCCCACCCCCCCAAGAACGCCGATTTCGCCCGCTATCCCACCGGCGCAACGCTGGTGGTGGATTTCAACATCGACAACTGGGCCGATGTGGCCTTTGGCACCGGCACGGTGGATGATTTCGTGATCCCGCGGGAAATCGTTTTCTGAAAGCTGCCCGGTGCAATACCAGCAAAAAAAGGGCGCCCCTGCGGGCGCCCTTTCGCGTTTCGCACCAGCCAGCCTGTCCTAGTGACCCAGAATCTGGCTCAGGAACAGCTTGGTCCGGTCTGACTGCGGGTTGTTGAAGAATTCCTTGGGTTCGTTCTGTTCGACGATCTGGCCCTGATCCATGAAGATCACCCGGTGCGCCACAGCTTGGGCAAAGCCCATTTCGTGGGTCACACAGAGCATCGTCATGCCTTCTTCAGCAAGCTCGATCATCGTATCCAGCACTTCCTTGATCATTTCCGGGTCCAGCGCGCTGGTCGGTTCGTCAAACAGCATGATCCGCGGCTTCATGCACAGGGACCGCGCAATCGCCACGCGCTGCTGCTGGCCGCCCGACAGCTGGCCGGGGTATTTATGCGCCTGTTCGGGGATCTTGACCTTGGTCAGGAAGTGCATCGCCGTTTCTTCGGCGTCCTTTTTGGGAACCTTGCGCACCCAGATCGGTGCCAGCGTGCAGTTTTCAAGGATCGTCAGATGCGGGAACAGG
>JALQTL010000195.1 GCA_023260935.1 Paracoccaceae bacterium | reverse complement strand
TTCACGCTGTCTTTCAGCGCCTTGGCGATGGTGAATTTCACCTGCTTGTCGGCCGGCTTGGTCACGGTTTCGCCGGTGGCCGGGTTGCGGACCTGACGTTCCGGGCGGGCGCGGCAGACGACCTTGCCAAGGCCCGGCAGGGTGACGGCGCCACCGGCGGCCACTTCACGCGCGACGATGGCGGCGATCGCATCCAGCGCGGTGCCGGCGGTTTTCTTGTCGGCGCCCATGGCTTCGGACAGGGCGGCCACGAGTTGCGTCTTGGTCATCGGTTTCGACATTTTTCTTTCCTTTGGTCTTGTCCCCGCAATCTGGCGGAGAAAAAGCCCCTCGGGGCATGATGGACAGTGCTACACAGGTTTTCGCGGCAAAGTGCAAGCCCAGAATGGCCGGATGCGCGCCCTGCCGCGTGTCGGGACGGGGCGTTACAGGAAGGCGGTTTCCTCGAAGCTGCGCAGCTTGCGGCTGTGGATGCGTTCCACCGGCATTTCGCGCAGTTGTTCCATCGCATGAATGCCGATCAGCAGGTGCCGTTCGACCTGGCTTCGGTAAAAATCGGTCGCCATGCCGGGCAGTTTCAGCTCGCCATGCAGCGGCTTGTCGGAAACGCAAAGCAGCGTGCCATAGGGCACCCGGAAGCGGAAGCCGTTGGCCGCGATCGTGGCGCTTTCCATATCCAGCGCGATGGCGCGGCTCTGGCTCAGGCGCTTGACCGGGCCGGACTGATCACGCAGTTCCCAATTGCGGTTGTCGATCGTGGCCACCGTACCTGTGCGCATGATCCGCTTCAGCTCATACCCTTCCAGCTGGGTGACTTCGGCCACCGCTTCCTGAAGCGCGATCTGTATTTCCGCCAGTGCCGGGATCGGCACCCAGACCGGCAGGTCATCATCCAGTACATGGTCTTCGCGCAGATAGGCATGGGCCAGCACGAAATCGCCCAGCGCCTGCGTGTTGCGCAAGCCCGCGCAATGGCCCACCATCAGCCAGGCATGGGGGCGCAGCACCGCGATATGGTCGGTTGCGGTTTTGGCGTTCGACGGGCCCACCCCGATGTTCACAAGCGTGATACCCTGCCCGTCGGACCGTTTCAGATGATAGGTCGGCATCTGGGGCATCTTCGCAATCGGCTGAAGCACGCCGTCCGGCGTGGTGATCACCTGATTTCCCGTGGCCACAAAGGCCACATAGCCGCTGGTCCTGTCGGCCAGCATCTGCCGCGCATAGGCTTCGAACTCGTCCACATAGAACTGGTAGTTCGTGAACAGGACATGGTTCTGGAAATGCTCGGCATCGGTGGCGGTGTAATGGCTAAGCCGGGCCAGCGAATAATCGACCCGTTGCGCGGTAAAGGGGGCCAGCGGCATCGACCCGTCGGCATAGGCAGTGCGCACCCCGTTCACGATGTCATCATTGGTGGTGGCCAGATCGGGCACGTCAAACACATCGCGCAGCGAGAAATCAAGCACACCTTCCTGCGGGACGGATACAGCCGGATTTCCGGCCACGGCGAAATGAACGGGGATCGGCGTGTCGGAAGGGCCGATGATCACCGGCTGGTCATGGTTCTGGATCAACAGGCCGAGTTGCTGGATCAGATACTGGCGGAACAGGTCAGGCCGCGTCACCGTGGTGGCATATACCCCCGGCCCGGCCACATGGCCAAAGGACAGGCGGGTGTCGGTCTTGGCATGGCTTGTCACCATGAAGCGGATCTCGGGATAGAATGCCCGCACCCGCTGGGGCGGCCGCCCGGTTGTCACGCAGGCGCTGAAATGGCGCGACAGGAAGGCGGTTGCATCGGCATAAAGCGCTTCCAGCCGGTCCACGGCGGCGGCGGGATCGGTAAAGGCCTCGGCGGGCGGAATATCGGGCGTCAGATAAGCGGCAGATCCGTCTTGCATGTCCAATCCATCTTTTGATCCGGCATATAAGCCGGAACACCCCCCCTTCGGCAAGCAAAGCCTTTGTAACGGGCGGGTCTGGCCCTTTGCTGCCCAACCTGTTAGCCCATCCCGGCATGATCCTTCTGATGAGGCCGCCATGGACATCCGCGCAATCGCCATGGGCCTTGCCTTCGCGTTGATGTGGTCTTCGGCCTTTGCCACGGCCCGCATCATCGTGGCCGATGCCCCGCCGCTTTTGTCACTTGCGCTGCGTTTCGGTTTGACCGGCCTTGTCGCCATCACCGCCGCCCGCCTGATGGGGCAGGACTGGCGCCTGCCCGGGGGGCTCGGCGGGCCGCAAGCGCGGGCGGTGCTGGTCTTTGGCCTGTGCCAGAACGCGCTGTATCTTGGCCTGAACTTCATCGCGATGCAGTGGATCGAGGCGTCCTTGGCCGCCATCATCGCCTCGTCCATGCCGCTGATCGTGGCGGGGCTTGGCTGGGCCTTTCGCGGGGAAAGGACATCGGCACGGGGATTGGCCGGGCTGGCCGCCGGCATGGCCGGCGTGGTGCTGATCATGGGAAGCCGGGTGCAAGGGGGGGCCGATACGCTGGGTATCGCGCTGTGCATCCTTGGGGCGCTGGCGCTGGCCGTGGCCACGCTGACGGTGCGGGGGGCCAGTGGAACCGGCAACCTGCTGATGGTTGTGGGCTTGCAGATGCTGGTCGGCTGCGGGGCGCTCGCACTTGCCTCGGGGCTAACCGAAGTGCCGCAGATTGCCTTGTCGATGCGCTGGCTTGCGGCCTTTCTTTATCAGTGCTTCGTTCCAGGGCTGGCCGCGACCCTGCTTTGGTTTGGGCTGGTCCGGCGGATTGGCGCGGTGCGGGCGGCCACCTTTCACTTCCTGAACCCAGCCTTCGGCGTGGCGATTGCCGCCGCCCTGCTGGGTGAACATGTCACCCGAACTGACCTGATCGGTGTTGCCATCGCCATGGTGGGCATCCTGATCGTTCAGATGGAACGCGGGCGGGCATGACGGGCGCCGAGCAAACACATTCTCTATATTGCATATAATTGATCCCGATCAATGCCGGGCACGGCAGGATGTGGTGGACTGCTTGGGCAAGTCCGATTCAAACACCTTCTTCCCTGACCGGAGGCAAAGATGACACGCCTGATGCTGATCCTGTTTTCCATCGCTTCCACCACCCTGATGGGCATTTCCATCATCATCGCCCTGACCATGGGGCTTGATACCTTGCGTCCCATCGTGATCGCGGCGGCCATCGGCCTTGTCGCAGCGGTGCCGGTAAGCTGGCTGGTGGCGCGGCAACTGGCCTGATCTGCGGCAGATATCGCCGGTCTGATGGCGCCCCTCGCTGCGCGAGCCCCTTCATTCCCGCACGGTTTTGGCCTATGGGGGTTTCCAGCAGGAGACCGCGCATGAGCTTCAACACCTACGGCCATCTGTTCCGTGTCACCACCTGGGGCGAAAGCCATGGCCCGGCCATCGGCTGCACCGTGGATGGCTGCCCCCCCGGTGTGGCCCTTTCCGAGGCTGATCTTCAACCCTGGCTGGACCGGCGCAAACCCGGCACGTCGAAATTCACGACCCAGCGCAAGGAACCGGATGAGGTGCGCATCCTTTCGGGTGTGTTCGAAGGGCGCACGACCGGCACACCGATCCAGCTGATGATCGAAAACACCGACCAGCGGTCGAAGGATTACGGCGAAATCGCCCAATCCTTCCGGCCCGGCCATGCCGATATCACCTATCACCAGAAATACGGCCTGCGCGATTATCGCGGCGGGGGCCGGTCCAGCGCCCGCGAGACCGCCAGCCGGGTTGCCGCCGGGGGCGTCGCCCGGGCGGTTCTGGCGCAGATGGTGCCCGGCCTGCGGATCACCGGCTATATGGTGCAGATGGGGGTGAAAGGGGTGGACCGCGCGCGGTTCGACATGGCGCAGGTCGAGGCCAACCCGTTCTGGTGCCCCGATCCGGTGGCGGCCGGGGAATGGGCCGCCTATCTGGATGACCTGCGGCTGAACCACAATTCCGTCGGCGCGGTGATCGAGGTGGTGGCGACGGGCGTGCCTGCCGGCCTTGGGGCGCCGCTTTATGCCAAGATGGACAGCGATCTGGCGGCCGCGATGATGTCGATCAACGCGGTAAAGGCGGTCGAGATTGGCGATGGCATGGCCACCGCTGCCCTGACCGGTGTGGAAAACGCCGACGAAATCCGCATGGGGCCAAACGGGCCCGAGTATCTGTCGAACCACGCCGGCGGCATTCTGGGCGGCATCACCACCGGCCAGCCCGTCGTCTGCCGTTTCGCGGTCAAGCCCACCTCGTCCATCCTGACCCCGCGCCAGACGGTCACGACCAAGGGGGCCGAGGTCGATCTGATCACAAAGGGCCGACATGACCCCTGCGTCGGAATCCGCGCCGTTCCGGTGGGTGAGGCGATGATGGCCGCCGTCATCCTTGACCATATCCTGATGGACCGGGGCCAGACCGGCGGCATCCGTGGCCAGATCGGCTGATCAGGCCCGGATGCGCGCGCCCTCGGCGTCATAAAGCGGGCCTTCGGCCAGTGTGGCGGGGGTTTCATCGCCCGCAATCACCAGCGTATAGCGCCCGCTGCGCAGCCAGCCATCGGCCACCCCGCCGGGGTTGCGGACATAGCCAAGACCGATCCCCTTTCCAAGGCTGTAGCCATAGCCGCCCGAGGTCAGATACCCGACCGGCTGCCCGTCGCGCAGGATGGTTTCCCGCCCCAGCAGCACCGCCTGCGGGTCATCCACCACAAAGCCCATCAGCCGCTTTGTCAGCGGTTTTCCCGCCACCGCCTCCAGCGCCGTGCGGCCAAGGAAAGGGGTGTTGCCCTTCATCTTGACAGCCCAGCCCAGACCCGCCTCGAACGGGGTGTCGTTGGGCGTGATGTCGGATGACCAGGCCCGATAGCCCTTTTCCAGCCGCAGCGATTCCAGCGCGCGATACCCCACGGGCCGCAACCCTGTATCCGCCGCCATCAGCGCATCGTGCATGGCGAAGAAAGCCCGGCATTCGTCGGGCCGGTGGGCCAGGGCCAGAAACACATTGGGAATAAAGCCGGTTTTTTCCTGAACCTTGAGCACCATTTCCCGGAGGTCATCGGGCAGTTCATCCACATTAGGTACG
>JALQTL010000024.1 GCA_023260935.1 Paracoccaceae bacterium | reverse complement strand
AATGCCGACGGCAGCCTTGGCGTGGTGCAGCAGGCGTTTCAGGATCATCACGGGCTTCAGTGCGGCTTCTGCACCCCCGGCATGGTGATGTCTTCGGCGGCCCTTCTTGCCGAAAACCCCAAGCCGACCGAGGCAGAGGTGCGCCATTACCTTGAAGGCAACATCTGCCGCTGCACGGGCTATCACAACATCGTCAAGGCGGTTCTGGCTGCCAGCGGGCAGGATGTTTCCGCCCTCGCAGCCGAATAAGGGGGGTAAGCAATATGCCGAAGGATACCGGGATTGGCGCGTCCTCCAAGCGCCGCGAAGACGTCCGCTTCCTGACCGGGAAGGGGCTTTATACCGATGACGTCAGCCTGCACGCGCAGGCCCATGCGGTCATGGTCCGTTCGACCGTGGCGCATGGGAAGATCACCTCGATCGACACCTCGACCGCCGCCGGAATGCCGGGTGTGCTGGCCGTGTTCACGGGCGAGGATTTTGCCGCCGTGGGGGGCAACCCCGCAGGCTGGCTGATCAACAGCCGCGACGGCACGCCGATGCGCGAACCCAAGCGCCCTGTGCTGGCCCATGGCAAGGTGCGCCATGTGGGCGATGCCTATGCCGCCGTCGTGGCCGAGACCTATCAGCAGGCCAAGGATGCGGCCGAGCAGCTGGCCGCCGACACGGAAATCGAGGAGCTGCCGGCCATCGTCGACATGAAGGCCGCCCTGGCCGATGCCAGCAACCGCGTGCATGACGAAATCCCCGACAACCTGTGCTTTGACTGGGGCTGGATCGAAGACAACCGCGCCGCCACCGATGCGGCTATGAAGGCCGCGCCGCATGTGGTGACGCTGGAACTGGTGAACAACCGCCTTGTTCCGAACGCGATGGAGCCGCGTGCCAGCATCGGCGAATACAATCCCGGCACGGGCGATTACAAGCTGACCACCACCAGCCAGAACCCCCACCTGACGCGCCTTCTGGTCGCGGCTTTCGTGATGGGCATTCCGGAAAACAAGCTGACAGTGGTTGCGCCCGATGTGGGCGGCGGCTTTGGTTCGAAGATCTATCACTACGGCGAAGAGGCGCTGGTTCTGGCAGCGGCGAAGAAACTGGGCCGGCCCGTGCGCTGGACGGCGGAACGGACCGAAAGCTTCCTGTCGGATGCCCATGGCCGTGACCATGTGACAAAGATCGAACTGGGCTGCACCAAGGATGGGCAGATCCTTGCGATCCGCACCGAAACCCATGCCAATGTGGGGGCTTATCTGTCGAACTTCTCGACCGCGACGCCCACCTTCCTGCATGGCACGCTGATGGCCGGCCCCTACAAGGTGCCGAATGTCTATGTGAACGTGAAGGCCGTCTTCACCAACACCGCGCCCGTCGATGCCTATCGCGGCGCGGGCCGCCCCGAGGCGACCTATAGCCTTGAGCGGGTGATCGACAAGATGTGCCGCGAGTTGAACCTTGACCCGTTCGAGGTGCGCCGCAAGAACCTGCTGACGCCCGACCAGTTCCCCTATACCACCCCGGTGGGGCTGGTCTATGACACCGGCAACTATCAGGCGACGCTGGACAAGGCGATGGAACTGGGCGACGTGGCCGGCTTCGAGGCGCGCGTGGCCGCTTCCAGGGCAAAGGGCAAGCTGCGCGGCATGGGGCTTTCGACCTGGATCGAAGCTTGCGGCATTGCGCCTTCGCATCTGGTGGGCATCCTGGGCAGCCGCGTCGGCCTGTATGACGCGGCCACCGTGCGGGTGAACGCCACCGGCAACATCAGCGTGATGACCGGCGCACACAGCCACGGGCAGGGCCATGAAACCGTCTTTGCCCAGATCGTGGCCGAGAAACTGGGCATCCCGGAATCCTCGGTCGAGATCGTCCACGGCGATACGTCGAAGATCCCCTTCGGCATGGGCTCTTACGGCTCGCGCTCGCTGGCGGTCTGCGGATCGGCAATGAACAAGGCTGTCGACAAGATCATCGCCAAGGGCAAGAAGATCGCTGCCCACATGCTGGAAGCGGCCGAGGGGGACATCACCTTTGCCGATGGCAAGTTCAGCGTGGCGGGCACCGACAAGGCCAAGACCTTTGGCGAAATCGCCTTCTCGGCCTATGTGCCGCACAACTATCCGCTGGAAACGCTGGAGCCGGGGCTGGAGGAAACCGCCTTCTATGATCCGGGCAACTTCACCTATCCGGCCGGCGCCTATATCTGCGAGGTCGAGGTGGACCCTGACACCGGCAAGGTGGATGTGGTCAGCTTCACCTGCGCCGATGACTTCGGCAACGTCATGAACCCCATGATCGTCGAAGGTCAGGTGCATGGCGGTGTGGGCCAGGGCATCGGTCAGGCGCTGTGCGAAAACACCAGCTATGACGAAAACGGTCAGCTTTTGACCGGGTCGTTCATGGATTACGCCATGCCGCGCGCCGATGATGTGCCGTTCTACACGGTGGATCATTCCTGCAGCACGCCTTGCACCCACAACCCGCTGGGCGTGAAGGGCTGCGGCGAGGCCGGCGCCATCGGTACCCCGCCGGCGGTGGTGAACGCGGTGATCGATGCCCTGCATCGCGGTGGCATCACCCATGTCAAACATATCGACATGCCCGTCTCGCCCGGTCGGGTGTGGCAGGCGATCAACGGCTGATCGGGAGGGATAGCCATGCATAATTTCGAGTTCGTAAAGCCCTCCACTGTCGCGGAGGCGGTGAAGGCCCTTGCCGGCGACGGCGCACAGCCCCTGTCGGGCGGGCAGACCCTGTTGCCAACCATGAAGCAGCGCCTTGCCGCCCCCGAGGTTCTGGTCAGCCTGACCGGGATCGCGGAAATGCAGGGCGTCTGCATGGGCGACAGCGGCCTTGCCATCGGTGCCGCCACCACCCACGCCACCGTGGCGCGCGGGGCGGCAGCGCATTACCCGGCGCTTGCGGCCCTTGCCGGCGGCATCGGCGATCCGGCAGTGCGCAACCGCGGCACCATCGGCGGGTCGATCGCCAACAATGACCCCGCCGCCTGCTACCCTTCGGCGGTGCTGGGCTCTGGTGCCACGGTAATCACCAACCGCAGGAAGATTGCCGCGGATGATTACTTCCAGGGTATGTTCACCACGGCGCTGGAGGAGGGCGAAATCGTCACCAGCGTGGTCTTCCCGGTGCCCCAGAAAGCGGCCTATGTGAAGTTCAACCAGCCCGCCAGCCGCTTTGCCCTGACCGGCGTTTTCGTCGCGAAATATGCGGGTGGCGTCCGGGTGGCGGTCACCGGCGCCTCGAATGACGGGGTGTTCCGCTGGACCGAGGCGGAAGCCGCGCTCAGTGCCGAGTTCTCGCCCTCGGCAATCTCGGGGCTGACGGTGGATGCCTCGGGCATGATCAGCGACCTGCATGGCAGCGCGGCCTACCGGGCCAATCTGGTGAAGGTGCTGACCGGCCGCGCGGTTGCCGCCGCGCACTGAACGGCACGGCAGAAACTCCGGGGCCCCCGATACCTGTCAAAGGATCGGGGGCCTTTTCACGGCCAGTGGCGGTTCTTGTGGCAGGCGGTGTTCTTTTGAGTATTTGGGCCAAGATGAAGCTGGGCCCGGGGCTTCATCTTGGTAAAAATACTCTGGGGTGAGGCGGCGCAAGCCGCCGAGGGGCAGCGCCCCTGCCCCCTTGTCAGGCCCCGA
>JALQTL010000012.1 GCA_023260935.1 Paracoccaceae bacterium | reverse complement strand
ACCCACCGCACGGTCATTGCCGCAGCTTACGAAAATCTGGCCGGCACCAATCAGGTTCACCGTGCCATCCTGCAACTGCTGGACCCGCTGAGTTTCGAGGACTTCCTGAAAACGCTGGCCACCGACGTGGCCGCGACCCTGCGCGTCGATTGCATCCGGCTGGTGCTGGAATCGATCCAGAACGCCGAAGAACCCGCGCTGCGCCGGTTGGGCGATGTGCTGTTCGTGGCCGAACCCGGCTTCGTTTCGGATTACCTGACCAATGGCCGCAATGTGCCGCTGCGCCCGGTCACGCTGCGCCAGACAGTGCCGGCTTCCGATCTGATCTATGGCGATCGGGCGGGCTGGATCCGGTCAGAAGCGTTGATGAAGCTGGATTTCGGCAAGGGCCGCCTGCCGGGCATGCTGGTGATGGGGGCAGAAGACCCGCACCAGTTCAAGCCCACCCATGGCACCGATCTGCTGGCCTTTTTCGCCGGCATCTTCGAACGGACGATGCGCCGCTGGCTGTCATGACCGTGCAGGGCGCGATCCTGTCGCCGCAGATGCGCGATGCGCTGGAAAAATGGGCCAGCCATCTTTCGGCTTTGGACGGCGCGGCTGCGAATACGGTCAAGGCCTATACGGCCGATGTGGCGGGGTTCCTGCACTTTCTTGCCCTTCACCGGGGCGGCACCGAAGGGCTGTCGGTCCTTGCCGCCCTGCCACAAGCCGATTTGCGGGCATGGATGGCGCAGGAACGGGGCCGCGGGATTTCGGCCCGGTCGCTGGCGCGCAGGCTTTCGGCTGTCAAGTCCTTCACCCGCTGGGCGGCCGACAGGACGGGCGCCGATGCCACCACGGTGCTTTCGGCCCGGTTTCCGAAATACAAGCGCAAGCTGCCACGCCCGCTGACAGTGGACGGCGCGCGCGACATGATCGAAACCGTGGCCGATCAGGCCCCGCAAGACTGGGTTGCCGCGCGCGACCGGGCGGTGGTCACGCTGCTTTACGGATGCGGCCTGCGGATTTCCGAGGCGCTGGGGCTGACCGGGGCGGCCCATCCGCTGCCCGATGTGCTGCGCATCACCGGCAAGGGCGGCAAGACGCGGCTGGTGCCTGTGGTGCCCGTAGCGCGCGAGGCGGTGGCCGAATACGCCAGGGCATGCCCCTATGATCTTTCACCCGGGGAACCGCTGTTTCGCGGGGTGCGGGGCGGCCCTCTCAACCCCCGGCTGATCGCGCTGGTGATGGAAAAGGCGCGGCTTCAGCTTGGCCTGCCCGCCAGCGCCACGCCCCACGCCATGCGCCACAGCTTTGCCACACATCTTCTGGCCGCAGGGGGCGACCTGCGCGCGATCCAGGAACTTCTGGGCCATGCGTCGCTTTCCACAACCCAGGGCTATACCGCCGTCGATGCCACCCGGCTGATGGAAGTCTATGAAAAAGCCCACCCCCGCGCCTGAAATGCCCGCTGAACTGTTGCGCCGGGGCAGAGTTTCGGCCATCAAACCCTGATGCAGCTTAGATACAAAGCCCTGTCCGTTCATCTGTTGACCGCCACCGGCGCCGTGCTTTCCATGTTTGCCATGCTGGCTGCGGTTGAAGGGGAATGGAGCCTGATGTTCCTCTGGCTGGTGGTCGCGCTGATCGTCGACGGCATCGACGGCCCGCTTGCCCGCCGCTATGAGGTGGACAAGAACTGGCCGAATTACGATGGCGTCCTCTTGGACCTGATCATCGACTTTCTGACCTATGTTTTCATTCCGGCCTATGCGCTGTTCAAATCCGGCCTGCTGCCCGGCTGGACCGGGTGGACCGCGATCATCGCCATTGTCTATGGCAGCGTGATCTACTTTGCCGATACCCGGATGAAGACAAAGGACAAAAGCTTTGCGGGCTTTCCCGCCTGCTGGAACATGGTGGTGCTGGTGCTGTTCGCCACCTCGCCGCCACAGGGGGTGATCCTTGCCATCGTCATCGCGTTGACGGTGGCGATGTTCACCAACCTGAAATTCATTCACCCCACCCGCACGAAACGCTGGCGCAATGTGTCGCTGCCCGTCTCGCTGTTGTGGGTCGTATTTGCCGGCTGCGCGGCATGGGTGGATTTCCAGACCGGGCCGGTTCTGCACTGGGGCCTGATGGTCACTTCGCTTTACCTCATCTTCGCGGGCATCTTGCAGCAGCTTGTGCCGGCACGCCCGGGCGCCGATTACATCCGCTGAAATGGCTTTGCCCCACGCGGGGGGCCGTTCAGCGGATCACAGCCGGGTCAGCAAGACGCCGGCCACGATCACCGCCGCCGCCATCGCCTTGCCCCGGTCCATCCTTTCGCCAAAGATCAGCCAGCCGATCAGCACGGCAAACAGGATCGAGGTTTCCCGCAGCGCCGCCACCACCGCGATCGGGGCCAGCGTCATCGCCCAGATCGAGACCGCATAGGCACCGTAACTGGCGAGTGACGCCAAAGACCCCTGCGCCCACGCCCGGCCATCGCGCGGCAAGACCGACACGCCCCGCAGGGCCAGCATCCCCAGCGAAAAGATCAGCCCATCAGCCACGAAGACCCATGCCACATAGGCCCCCGGCGCGCCTGATACCCGCCCGCCGATGCCGTCGATCATCGTATAGGTCGCCGTGGCACAGGCAGAGCCAAGCGCAAAGGGCAGCAGCCGGCGGTCTTCGCCATGATCCAGCACGCCGCGCGCCATCATCAGGATGCCGCCACCCAGCACCGCAATGGCCAGATATTGCCGGGCGCTGATCGCATCGGCCAGGAAGAAGCCGCCCACCAACGCCACGATCATCGGCGCAGCACCCCGGGCAATGGGGTAGACCCGGCTCAGATCGCCACGGTCATAGGCATAGGTCAGGAAGAACTTATAGGCGAAATGGGTGCAGCCCGCCGCCAGCACCCAGGGAAAGGCGGCCGGATTCATCGGCGGCGCCACGCTTAGAACGGCAAGGCCGATCGGCACCTCGATCACCGAAAGGATGACCATGGTTCCCACCTTGGATGTGCCCAACTTTATCAGCGCATTCCACAGCGCATGCAGGAATGCCGCGGCCAGAACGGCCAGAAAGACGCCAAGGCTCACCTACGATACCTCAAGATTTTCGCCCTGTGCTACGCCCGGCCGGGGCCACTTGCAAGCGGGGCTTATCTCAGGGTCAGGCGGATAGGCCCACCGGGCGCATCGGCGGGAACCTCTTGCCCCCGGCGCGTGGCCTTCAGCGGCGGCATCCCCGCCGCCACCTGCCGCAACCGGGGCATCAGCGGGCGCCAGTCAGCCGCGAGGGCGCGCGCCACTTCGGAAGGGCAAAAGCTGCGGCCCCGTCCGCGCCGCAAGGCCATGTCCAGCAGCGCGGCCCTGATCTGATCATCCGTCACAGAAGCAGCGCCCCTTCATGGCGCAGCAGGGCGGCCTTCGTCTCGATCCCGCCCGGGGCGGAAAAACCGCCAAACCAGCCCTGCCCCGTCACCCGGTGGCACGGGATCAGGATCGGCAAGGGGTTTGCGCCGCAGGCCTGCCCCACCGCCTGCGCCGGCACGCCAAGCGCCTTTGCCAGATCGCCATAGGTGCGCGTCTGGCCATAGGGAATGGCCGCCATCGCCCGCCGAACACCCTGGTGCAGGCCCTGCCCCCAATCCAACGGCAGATCGAACACCTGCAAACGCCCGTCGAAATAGGCCGCCAACTGGCCTGCCGCTTCGGCCAGAAGGGCCGACCCGTCGCCCGGATCGGCCCCCCAGTGCAGCCTGACCAGGACCCCGGCCTGTTCCACCAGGGTCATCACCCCAAAGGGCCCTTCCACCACGCGGCGAAGGGCCGGCGCGTTCACCCCAGAACCTGATCGCAGCGCGCGCAGGTGGCGGGGTGGGCATGCGTGCCCACATCGGGCAGGATCTTCCAGCAGCGGGCGCATTTTTCACCCGTCGCCTTGTGGAAGGTCACGCCCACATCCGGCACATCTTCCAGCCGGAAGGCGCCAAGGGGCATCGCGCCGGCATGGATGGCGATGGACGAGGTGATGCAGACATCGGCAAAGGCCACCTCATTCAGCACCTCGGCCAGATCGGCCCCCACATGCACAACGGGGGCGGCCTCCAGCGAGGCACCGATCACCTTGGCGGTGCGCTGCACTTCCAGCGCGGCGGTGACGGCCCGGCGGGCACGTCGCACCGCATCCCATTTCGCAGCCAAGGCGTCATCGCGCCAGCCGGCCGGAGTTTCGGGCATGTCGTGCAGATGCACGCTGTCGTTTTCATCGGGATACCGGCTTTGCCACACATCCTCGGCCGTGAAGACAAGGATCGGCGCCAGCCATGTGGTCAGCCGGTGGAACAGCGCATCCATCACCGTGCGTGCGGCACGGCGGCGCAGAGACTGCGGGGCATCGCAGTAAAGCGCATCCTTGCGGATATCGAAATAGAAGGCCGACAGATCGGTGGTGCAGAAGGTAAAGAGCTTCTGGAAAACCCCCTGGAAATCATAGGCGGCATAGCCGGCGCGCACCTCGGCGTCCAGTTCCGCCAGCCGGTGCAGAACCCAGCGTTCCAGTTCCGGCATCTGGTCATGGGCCACCGCCTCGGCCGCGTCATAGCCCGACAGCGCCCCCAGCATGTAGCGCAACGTGTTGCGCAGGCGGCGGTAGCTGTCGGCCACGCCCTTCAGGATTTCCTTCCCGATGCGCAGGTCCACCGTATAGTCCGATTGCGCCACCCACAGCCGCAGGATATCGGCGCCGTATTCGCTGATCACCGCTTGCGGGGCCACCGTATTGCCCAGCGATTTGGACATCTTCATGCCCTTCTCGTCCAGCGTGAAGCCATGCGTCAGCACGCCACGATAGGGCGCTCGGCCCTTGGTGCCACAGGCCTGCAACATGCTGGAATGGAACCAGCCACGGTGCTGATCGGTGCCTTCCAGATAAAGGTCGGCCAGACCGTCCGCTGTGCCATCCTCGCGGTCGCGCAGCACGAAGGCATGGGTGGACCCGGAATCGAACCACACATCCAGCACATCAAAGACCTGATCATAGGCCTCGGGATCGACGATGCCCGCCAGCACGCGTTCCTTGAACCCCGGCACATACCAGACATCGGCGCCGGCGGCCTCGAACTCGGCCACGATGCGGGCGTTCACCTCGGCATTGCGCAGAAGGAAGCCTTCGTCGGTTGGACGGGCGCCCTTTTTCACGAAGCAGGTCAGCGGCACGCCCCAGGCGCGCTGGCGGCTCAGCACCCAGTCGGGGCGGGCCTCGATCATCGAATGAAGGCGGTTGCGCCCCGAGGCGGGCGTGAACTGCACCAGATGGTTGATCGAATGCAGGGCACGCGACCGGATCGTATCGCCATAGCTGCCCATGCCATCGTCCAGCTTGTGATCGATCGCGGCAAACCACTGAGGCGTGTTGCGATAGATCAGCGGCGCCTTCGACCGCCAGCTGTGCGGATAGCTGTGCTTCAGCTTGCCCTTGGCAAAAAGCGCGCCTGCCGCATGCAGCGCCTTGATGTTGGACACGTTCGCCGGGCCTTCCTTGCCCTCGGGCGTGATGATCTGCTGCCCGCCAAACAGGGGCAGATCGGCGCGGTAGCTGCCATCGGGTTCAACGTTCCATGTCATCGGCAGACCGAACTTCTGGCCCAACTGATAGTCGTCGTCCCCATGGCTGGGCGCGGTATGGACAAAGCCCGTGCCCGCATCATCGGTCACATGGTCACCCGGCAGCATGGGCACGTCGTAATCCCATTCGCCCGCAGCACCTTCGGCACCGCGATAGGGGTGTGCCAGGATCATGCCGTCAAATTCCGATGCCGCCACATCACGCAGGCGGGTGAAGCCTGCCACCTTGGCCGCCGTCATGACCGCATCCGCCAAGGCATCGGCGACAACCACCGTCTCGCCCGCGCGGGCGGTCGCCCCTTCGGCGGGGGTGTCGATGGCATAAAGCCCGTAGGAAATCCCCGGGTTGAACGCGACCGCCCGGTTCTGCGGAATGGTCCATGGCGTCGTGGTCCAGATCACCACCGAGGCCTTCAGCAGGTCGGTGTTCATGCAGCCATCAAGTTCGGGGAAATGCGCGGCCGACACCACCGGGAACCGCACCCAGACCATGTGGCTGGTGTGATCGTGATATTCCACCTCGGCCTCGGCCAGCGCGGTCTTTTCCACCGGCGACCACATCACCGGCTTTGATCCCTGATAGAGCGAGCCGTTCATCAGGAACTTCATGAACTCGTCCGCGATCACCGCCTCGGCATGAGAGTCCATCGTCAGGTAGGGCCGGTCCCAGGCGCCGGTAACGCCCAGCCGCTTGAATTCGTCACGCTGGATATCGATCCAGCCTTCGGCGAACTTGCGGCATTCCTGACGGAAGGCCACCACATCCACGTCGTCCTTGTTCAGGCCCTTGGCGCGGTACTGTTCCTCGATCTTCCACTCGATCGGCAGGCCGTGGCAATCCCAGCCCGGCACATAGCGCGCGTCAAAGCCCATCATCTGCTGGCTGCGCACCACCATGTCCTTCAGCACCTTGTTCAGCGCATGGCCGATGTGCAGGTGCCCGTTGGCATAGGGGGGGCCGTCATGCAGCGTGAACGGCTTTCGCCCCGTCTTTTCGCGCAGGCGGTCATAGACGCCAATCCGCGCCCAGCGGGCCAGCCATTCGGGTTCGCGCTGCGGCAGGCCCGCCCGCATCGGAAACTCTGTTTCCGGCAGAAAGACGGTATCGCGGTAATCGAGGCCAGAGTCAGGGCCGGCGGATTCAGGCGTATCGGCGCACATGGGACAAGTCCTTGGAAAGGGTCGGTGGACACACGCAGACCCCATGGCCTGCGGCAGGGCAAACGCATTCCCGGCGGCTCTGACGCAAAGGGTCAGAACGCCGGGCGGCTAATTCGCGCTATGATCGGAAACATCCACATGAGCCGCCTTATATGGCGCAGCGCCGGGGGTGTAAACTGCGGCAAAGGTGGTTTGGCAGTGGAAAGCCCCGCCGCCCGGACATATCTTGTCCGTCAGGGGAGACCGATATGAAAGAACCGTCCATCAATGTTCTGGGTGGCCCGCTGGCGCCCTGTTCCACACAGCCGATGACCGGCTTTTTTCGCAATGGCTGCTGCGATACCGGGCCGATGGACCGCGGCCTGCATACCGTTTGCGCGGTGATGACGGCGGAATTTCTGGCGCTGTCGAAATATCTGGGCAATGACCTTTCCACCCCGCGGCCGGAATACGGCTTTGCCGGCCTGAAACCGGGGGATCGCTGGTGCCTTTGTGCAGCACGTTTCCTTCAGGCGCATGACGAAGGGGCGGCCCCGCAGGTGAACCTTGACGCCACCCATTCCCGCACGCTGGACGTTGTCCCGCTGGAGGTGCTTCTTTCCTATGGCATCGACACGCCCGACAGGGATGTGCCCTGAAAACGGCCGCCCGATGCACCGGGCGGCCGTTTTTATCCGTTCTTCATCGGTTCGGATTCCCTGTTGCGGGAACCCCTGACGCTCAGGCCGTCTTGCGGCGCAGGAAGGCCAGCAGACCAAGCCCCCCCGCCAGCAGTGGCAGCCCCGCCGGCACCGGCACGGGCGAGACGTCAAGGTTGTTGATCGCCCAGCTTTCATCGCCCACGCCCTGATTGCCGCCGTTCAACGGGCCGGGAGAGGTGAACGAAAAGGTCAGCGTATTGGCGCCAGCCAGCAGGTCCAACACACCACCAACTGAAGTCAGGCCGCCCTGGAACGAGCCCCCGGGGTTCGTCAAGGTGGACCATGTCCAGCCATAAAGGTTGGTCGTGACGGCATTGGTGCCGCCCCCGCTCATGTTGAACAGGCCGGCAAAGACCGTGGTGCCGTTCAGCATGACCTCGAACAGGTCGTCATAACCGTTGCCCTGACCATCGACAGACCTTGCGCCGAAGATGTCAAAGGAAATGGCGCTGGGTCCGGCAGCACCCGCGAAGTTCACGTCGAACGACCCGACGCCGCGATAGGTACCGTTGAAATCGGTTGCGCCATCATTGTGGATCACCGCGGCCTGAACTGCTCCGCCAAGGGCCATGGTCACCGCAAGGGCGGAAGCGGCAAGAAGGTGTTTCATTGCTATTCCTTTTCATGTCGAACTAAAGAATGCGCGCATCTCTTGATGCACGCCCATCCACCCGGCCACAAACTTATGGCAAATTTGCCTTAATCGCCATTGCGCAACCGTCACAAGACTGTTTCCGGAACACGCAGTGCGACACCCTGTGCCGTTGCCCTTTCCAAGGCCCGGGCGCAACGCTGGACCAATGATCCCCCCGCGTTTTGACATAACCGCCGAACAGATCGATGCCACCGTGGCCGAATTCTATGCCTGTGTGCGCCATCACCCCGGGCTTGGGCCGATCTTTGCCCGCCATGTGGCGGACTGGCCGGCGCATGAGGAAAAGATCGCCCGCTTCTGGCGCAACGCCATCCTGTTCGAGCGCGCCTATGACGGCAATCCGATGATGGTCCACATGGCCGCAGGCGATGTGCGCGCACCGATGTTCGACATATGGCTGGGCCTGTTCGACAGTGTGCTGCACCGCACCCTGCCCGATGAAACGGCAAAGGCATGGTCGGCCCTTGCCCACCGGATCGGGCGGGGCCTGCGAATGGGCATCGCAGACCGCGATGGCACCGGCGGCCCGCCGCGCCTTGGCTAGGCCGCATCCTGCGGCAAGGGCGGGTTCTGGCCGGCCGTGGCCTCGTCCATCAGATCCTCGATGAACAGCGACAAAAGCTGTGGCCGCCCCGTCACACCCGCCTTGCGATAGATGGCATTGGTCTGCGCCTTGACCGTGCCTTCGCTGGTGCTGCGCAACTGGGCGATTTCAGCCGTGGTCAGCCCCTTGATCGCAAACAGCGCCACATCGCGTTCGGCCGGGGTCAGCGCCCATCCGGCAAAGCGTTCCTCCAGCAGGTCCATGAAGGCACCCGAGGCGCGCCGCAGCCGTTCCTCGGCCAGACGGCGCTGGCGAAAGCTTTCGCGCAACGCAAGCCCACCCAGCACGAGACCTAGGATCAACCCCAGCGCGGCCCCGATCTCCAAAAGCTCGCGCACCTCCCATGATACCGGGGTAGAGCGCAGGCCAAAGACAGAGGAAAGGATATCAGACACAAAGAAAAAGGCGCACAGGGCCTGAACGGCAAAGATCGCGAGAAGGGCGATGCGTCCGGTCACGCCGGCCACCCAAAGGCAATATCAGTCACTTTCGCCATCGCCTTCACCACTGCTGCCACCATCACTTTCACTGTCGCCGCCCGAGGTGTCACCGCCTGAATCGTCGCTGCGGTCATCATCACCGCCGCCACGCCCCCTGCCCCGCCCGCGCTTGTTTTCCTCATCAAGGTCGTCGGAAACGATGGTGCCGCCGCCGCTGCTGCCGGGGGTGCCCGTAAGGCCACCGCCGCTGGCATCAAGTTCCCACAGATCGCGCAGGATTTCACCCGACCGGGGATTCAGAATGATCTCGCGCCGACCGCCATTGCCGACAGCCAGGATACGGACCCTTCCCAGAAGCGTGCGTTCGGTGGTGATCGTGGCAAAGCCCTGACGGCGAAGCTGGCGCACCACGCTATCGGCGAAACCCTGCGCAAAGGCAGGAAGGGCCATCAGCCCCCCTGCCCCCAGCCCGGCCAGAAAATCACGCCTGTTCATTCCGTATCCCTTCAGGACCGGTCCTATCCGGCCCCCGCGCAGGTTTCAGTCTGGCATCGCGCAACCGCCCCGGCAAGTGCGGGGCGGTTGGCTGTCTTCTTAGTCGTCGCTGCCGTCGCCGCCCCGATCACCGCCATGGTCATCACCGCCGTGGTCATCGCCGCCGTGGCCATCGCCGCCGTGATCATCGCCGCCGTGGTCATCGCCGTGGTCGCGCTCACGGTTCCGCTCGCGCTCACGGTTGCGGCTATCATCGTCGACGCTGTCATCGTCGACGCTGTCATCGTCGCTGGCGCGGGTACGCTGTGCGACGCGGACAAAATCTCTGTTGCGTTCCCGCACGCTGACGCCGGGGGTGGTGTTTTCGCCCGGGCGCACCTGACCGGCTTCGGATTTCAGCACCTGCCCGGTTTCGCTGAGGACCACCATCTCCAGCTTTTCGGTCCCGCGGATCGCTTCGACCTTCATCTGGGTCAGGCCCACCTTCACCTCGACCCGCGAATAGCCTTCGGCCTGCAAGTCGGCGATCACGGCTTCTGTGGTGACGGCAAAGGCCGTGTGGCCACCAAAGACAAGCCCGAGGGCGAGGAGTGCAATCTTGCGCTTCATGGAACATACCTTTCTGTACTGTTGGAACTGTTGGGTTCTTGGTCATGCCCGCTTTCGCGGTCGTCCTGCCCGGGGCGTTACCACCACCGGCCACAGGAACATCACTGACGCCAGACAGCCGGCAGGGATATGGGTCAGCGGTTTAGATCAGGGGCTTTAGATCGCCGGTTTGCGGCCATAAACTTTTGGTCTAGGCGACTTCAGCCACACGCGGCGGGGCGCACCCGGAACAAGAAAACCCCGCGCCGCGGGGGCACGGGGTCTTGCAACCAGCTTTCGCTCTGGGGCGGGCCGTTACAGCTTCATGTCAAAGCCAAGGTGCTTGGCCACGGTGAAGATGTCCTTGTCGCCGCGCCCACACATGTTCATCACGATGATATGGTCCGCCGGCAGCTTCGGCGCGATCTTCATCACATGGGCCAGCGCGTGACTGGGTTCGAGCGCGGGGATGATGCCTTCCAGCCTGCACGAAAGCTGGAACGCCTCCAGCGCCTCGGTATCGGTGATCGAGACATATTGCGCCCGCCCGGTATCATGCAGCCATGCATGTTCCGGCCCGATCCCAGGGTAATCAAGCCCGGCGCTGATCGAGAATCCTTCCAGAATCTGCCCATCGGCATCCTGAAGCAGATAGGTCCGGTTGCCGTGCAGCACGCCGGGGCGTCCGCCGGTCAGGCTGGCGCAATGCTGCATCCGGTCATCCACGCCCTTGCCACCCGCCTCGACCCCGATGATGCGCACCGACGGATCGTCAAGGAACGGATAGAACAGGCCCATCGCATTCGAGCCGCCGCCAATAGCCGCGATGATCGTATCGGGCAGGCGGCCTTCGCCTTCCTGTTCGGCCAGTTGCCAGCGCACTTCCTTGCCGATGACACTTTGGAAATCGCGCACCATGGCCGGATAAGGATGCGGGCCCGCCACCGTACCGATGCAATAGAAGGTGTCCCGCACATTCGTAACCCAATCGCGCAGCGCGTCGTTCATCGCATCCTTCAGCGTGCCGCGACCGCTGGTCACCGGCACCACCTCGGCCCCCAGCAGGCGCATGCGGAACACGTTGGGCGCCTGACGTTCCACATCATGCG
>JALQTL010000030.1 GCA_023260935.1 Paracoccaceae bacterium | reverse complement strand
CTGAACCCCAGCCCGAGGCGGCGCCGCCCCAGCCTGAGCCGGAGCCCGAACCTGTGCCAGAGCCCGCTCCCGAGCCTGCGCCGATCACCCCGCCCGAACCGGTGGTGCCCGAACCCGCGCCGGTTCAAGAGCCGGCGCCGGTGCTGGAGCCTGCGCCCGAAGCCTTGCCCGAAAACAATGGCGTCGCCGACGCCTTGCCGCTGCCGGTGAACCCTGATCCCATCCCCGAGGTGCCGCTGCCGCCCACCACCTCTCCGCGCCCCAAGCCCGCGCCGCGGGTGGCCCCGGTTCCGGTGGACGCCCCCGATCCGGCCGTTGAAACCGCCGAGGCGCCGCAGGATGCAGTAACGCCCGATCCGGTGGCCGTGCCTGAAGTGGTGCAGGAAGAACGCCCGCAGACCGCCGAGGAAGAGGCGGGAACCGTTCTGGAAACCGAAGCGAACCGCGAGGAAGACGTGGCCGCCAGCGGTGCGCCCCCGACCAGCCCCCGGCCAAAGGGGCGGCCCGTCCGCCGAGAGGCGCCGGCAGAAACGGCCGCAGCACCGGCGCAGGCCGCAGAGCCACCTGTCGATGATCTGGCCGATGCCATTGCAGGGGCTGTGGCCGATGCGGCAACGCAAGCGCCGCAGAACCGCTCGGCCCCGGCCGGCCCGCCGATGACGGGGGGCGAAAAGGATGCCTTCCGCGTGGCCGTCCAGCAATGCTGGAACGTTGGATCGCTGTCGACCGATGCGCTGAGGGTCACGGTCGTGCTGGGGGTCACGGTGGCGCAATCGGGCGTGCCCGAGGCCGGATCGATCCGGATGATCGAATTCACGGGCGGCACCGATGCCGCCGCAGCACAGGCTTTCGAGGCCGCGCGCCGCGCCGTCATCCGCTGTGGCGCGCGCGGTTTCCCGCTGCCGCCCGAGAAATACGACCAGTGGCGAGAGATGGAACTGGTCTTCAACCCCGAAGGGATGCGCCTCAGATGATCACGTTTGCGCAAAGATATGCCGAAACGGGGCCCTTTGGTGCCGATTTTCCCCTGAATCTGCCGGCAAAGCCGCTATGCTGACCCGAAAATCCAAGCCCCAAGAACAAGCCCCAAGAAACTGAGCCCCAAAAACCAAGATCGAGGCGATGATGAGCTTTCCCCGTATTCTGAGGTCCGCCCTTGCCATGGCGCTGGTGCTTGGCGCAGGTCTCGCCCCGCAAGCCATGGCACAGAACGGCCCCCTGCGGATTGAGATCACCGAAGGCGTGATCGAGCCCTTGCCCTTTGCCGTGCCTGATTTCGTGGCCGAGAACGGGGCTGCGGCCGATTACGCCGTGAATATCGCCCGGGTGATTGCCAGCGATCTGGCCGGTACGGGCCTGTTCCGCGAAATTCCGTCTTCCGCCCATATCAGCCGTGTCTCCAGCTTCGATGCGCCCGTGGCCTATGAGGACTGGAAGGCGATCAACGCTCAGGCCCTGATCACCGGCGCTGTCAGTGCCAGTGGCGACCGGATTGTGGTGAAGTTCCGCCTGTTCGATGTCTTCTCTGGCCAGCAGATGGGCGAGGGGCTGCAATTTGCCGGCACGCCGCAAAGCTGGCGCCGCATGGCGCACAAGGTGGCCGATGCCGCCTATAGCCGGATCACCGGCGAAGGCGCTTATTTCGACAGCAGGGTCGTCTATGTTTCCGAAAGCGGGCCGAAGAACGCCCGCCAGAAGCGTCTGGCGGTGATGGATTATGACGGGGCCAATATCCAGTATCTGACGGATTCGTCGTCCATCGTGCTGGCGCCGCGCTTTTCGCCTTCGGGTGACCGTATCCTTTACACCAGCTATGCCAGTGGTTTTCCCCGCATCACGCTGATGGATGTCGGGTCTTTGCGCACCCAAAGCCTTGCCGAACAGCCCGGCACGATGACCTTTGCCCCGCGCTTTTCGCCCGATGGGCAGCGCGTGGTCTTCAGCCTTGAACGCGGCGGCAACTCTGACCTTTACATGCTGGACATCGGGTCGGGCCAGCTGAGCCAGCTGACCAACGCCCCGTCGATCGAAACTGCCCCCAGCTTTTCGCCCGATGGCAGCCAGATCGTCTTCGAATCCGACCGTTCGGGCACCCAGCAGCTTTACATCATGCCGGCTGGCGGTGGCGAGGCGCGGCGCATTTCGGGCGGGCAGGGGCGCTATGGCACGCCGGTCTGGTCGCCGCGCGGTGACCTGATCGCCTTTACCAAGCAGAACGCGGGCCGCTTCCACATCGGCGTCATGCGCACCGATGGCAGCGAAGAACGTCTTTTGACCGCCAGCTTCCTTGACGAAGGCCCGACATGGAGCCCGAACGGCCGCGTGATCATGTTCACCCGTGAAACCGCCGGTGCCGGGGGCGAGGCGCGGCTTTATTCGGTCGATATCTCGGGGCGCAACCTGCGTCAGGTTACGACCGAGGGCGCCGCCTCTGATCCGGCCTGGTCGCCGCTTTTGCCCTGATCCCTATCCGACCCCGTTAACAGCCGGCGCCAATCCTGCTAGGATCGCCGTCAATCGAGCCAAAAAGAAAAGGAAGCCCTTCATGTCCCTCCTCCCCAAGGCACTGCTTGTCGTTGCCGCACTGGGCCTTGCGGCCTGTAACAACCCCGATCGTTTTGGCGCCGGTGGCGGCGCGGGCGCCGGGGCCGGTGGCGGCTTTATCGATACGACCGGGCTTGGCGATCCGAACGATCCGTCTTCCATCGCTTATTTCAACCAGCGTGTCGGGGATCGTGTGCTTTTCGCGGTGGATCAGCACACGCTGTCGCCCGAAGCCCGCACCGTTCTGGCCGGGCAGGCGCAGTGGCTGATGACCAATTCAACCTATGCCGTCATCATCGAAGGCCATGCCGATGAACAGGGCACGCGCGAATACAACCTTTCTCTGGGCGCCCGCCGCGCGGCCGCGGTGCAGGACTACCTGATCTCGCAAGGGGTGCCGGCCAGCCGGATGCGCACCATCTCTTACGGCAAGGAACGCCCGATCGAGGTCTGCTCGGACGAGGCCTGCTATGCCAAGAACCGCCGTGCGGTGACCGTGCTGTCGATC
>JALQTL010000264.1 GCA_023260935.1 Paracoccaceae bacterium | reverse complement strand
GACAAAAAACAAGAGAAGTTTTTATAGAGTTGATTAACTTACAGCTCGAGCCGCATAATATAACATACGAAGATGTAGCTAGCACTGCAGACTGGTATATGCAATATAGCACGACTAGAGAAAAAGAGCAAGAGTTTATCGAAAAAGCTACTCAGATACTCAGAACTAAACTTAAAATGAGTAAAGCCGTGGCTGAAAAAGAGATCAATTGGTTCATATTGCAATGGGGGTTAACGACGTCTGGTTGCCCAATTGAAAAGAAAGAGGTTGCAGTTGAGCTTAAAGCTCTTGCAAAAAAGAAGAACCAGAAGCCGCCCCAGCCCAGTTCGTAATAGGCCCACCACGACCCAAGCCCGATGCCGATGGTCAGGAAGATCCAGGCGGCCAGCGTCCAGGGGCGGACCCAGCGGCCCCAGGCGGCATCCACCCGGCCCTCGATCAGGGCCGCGACGGCAAAGGAAAAGGCCATCGAAAGCCCGACATAGCCGAGGTAAAGGAAGGGCGGGTGGAAGGCGAGGCCCGGGTCTTGCAGCAGCGGGTTCAGATCCTGCCCGTCCAGCGGCGGCACCTCCAGCCTCAGGAACGGGTTCGAGGTGAACAGCATGAAGGCCAGAAAGGCCACCCCGATCATCCCCTGCACCGAAATCACCCGCGCTTTCAGCGTGGGCGGCAGGTTGCCCCCGAACCAGGCCGCGCAGGCCCCGAAAAGCGACAGGATCAGCACCCACAAGAGCAGCGACCCTTCATGGTTCCCCCAGACGCCCGACACCTTGTACAGCATCGGCTTCAGGGTATGCGAATTCTGCACCACCAGAAGCAGCGAAAAATCGGAAACGACGAAGGCATAGGTCAGGGCCGCAAAACTGGAAAGCACCAGGACGAACTGGATGACCGCCGCAGGTTCGGCCACGGCCATCAGCGCCGCATTGCGCCTGTGGGCCCCCCACAGCGGCAGCACCGATTGCACCAAGGCCACCGAAAAGGCCAGGATAAGGGCAAAGTGACCAAGCTCGACAATCATGTATCGTCCTCCGTTCCGATGCAGTTTAGGCCGATTTTCGGGCCGGTGCCATGCCCTGCGTGGCTTGGTCGCGGACACCTTTGTGTCAACCCGTCCCTTGACGGGGCGGCGCAAGGGGGGCGTTTTTCATTGCGCCCGGGGCCCGCGCTTGCCATCAGTGGGAAAAGCCCTGCGCGAAAGGAAGCTTCATGGCCAGAACCGTGCTGATCGGCGCCCCCATCGACAGCGGCCAGCGCCGCCCCGGCTGTCTGATGGGGCCCGCCGCCTATCGCGTGGCCGGCATTGCCGCAGCCATTTCCGATCTGGGGCATCTGGTCGAAGACTGGGGCGATGTCGAACTGCCGGACTTGCGGCCCGTTCACTGCGCCAATCCGGCCGTCCATTCGCTTGCCGAAACGGTGGGCTGGACAGAGGTGCTGATGGACCGGGTGGATGACGCACTTGGCGAAGGGGCCTTGCCCATCACACTGGGGGGCGATCATTCGCTTGCCCTTGGCACCGTGGCCGGGGCCGCGGCCTTTGCCGCGCGCGAGGGGCGGCCGCTGTTCCTTTTGTGGCTGGATGCGCATTCCGATTTCCACACCCCGCTGACCTCGGCCAGCGGCAACCTGCATGGCACGCCTGTCGCCTATGTGGCAGGGCGGCGCGGATTCGACGCCTTCCCCCCCTTCCCCGATCCGATCCCGGCGGATCACATCTGCCTTTACGGCATCCGGTCCGTCGATCCGGCGGAACATGCGGCGCTGCTGGACCATGACATCGCCATCAACGACATGCGGGTGCTGGACGAACACGGCATCGTTGCCCCCTTGCGCGCCTTTCTGGACAGGGTGCGCGAAAATGGCGGCATGCTGCATGTCTCGCTGGATGTGGATTTTCTGGACCCGTCCATCGCGCCCGCCGTCGGCACCACCGTTCCGGGCGGCACCACCTTCCGCGAGGCGCATCTGGTGATGGAACTGCTGCACGAATCCGGGCTTGTCACCAGCCTTGACCTTGTGGAGCTGAACCCCTTCCTGGATGACCGGGGCATGACCGCAAGGCTGATGGTGGATCTGGTGGCCAGCCTTATGGGGCGCAAGGTCTTTGACCGGCCGACGCGGGCAAAGTAGCAATCCGCACTTTCCGGCCCGGCAGCGCGACTTTGTTCCCAGCCATTTTCCACGCCCGCATCATCTTGCGACGAAGCCAAGGCTATTCAACGGCTTGCGTGGTGAAATGGTGCCCCCAGAGGGTCGGGGTTTCCCGTTCACCTCTCGTTGCAGGCACCGCAGCAAGCCGAAACCTCAGCAAACACAGGGGTAACCCCATCGGGAGACTGAGGTCAACAGGCACCAGCTGTCCTACGGAAAGTCCTACGGCAGCTGTCCCGCTCTGAAGACCCCAAC
>JALQTL010000027.1 GCA_023260935.1 Paracoccaceae bacterium | reverse complement strand
AACAACACCTCAGGGCTATTGCCGACTGGCCACTGGGTGATGTCTCGCTGCGAGACGAGTGGGCGGTCATGGTGAACCTGTTTAGCGACGCGGGCGACGCAAGAGTCTATGCCGCGATTGAACACTCGCCCGAGGTCAGTTCGCGCACGATCATGATGTCCAGCCCGGCCACCACGTCTTTCTTCAGCGAGGAAAAGTCAGCCAAGGCATCAAAGCACTGCGCCGGGCGCAGGTTGGCGTATAGGTCCATTTCCTTGCGCAGGCGCAGCAGCCCGCGTTCGGGTTTTACGCTGAAATCCAGATTGTCGTATTTTGGGCCACCCACGGCGCCCAGCAGCACGGCGTCCACCTCTTGGGCGCGAGCCATGGTTTCATCGGTCAATGGGGTGCCATGCGCATCATAGGCGCAGCCACCGACAAGGTCTTCGCTGACATCAAAGGTTACGCCACGCTTTTCGCCCATCCAGGCGATGATCTTTTTCACCTCGGCCATGACTTCGGGGCCGATGCCGTCTCCGGCGAGGATCAGAAGGGAGGGATTTGCCACGGGAAGGCTCCTGTTGATCGGGTCGCAAGCGGCCTAGCCAAGGACAGAGGGCGGGTCAAGCGGCTTGGGGCGGGAAAGACCCGTGGCAAGGTGTTCCCAAACCCGTTTCACCCGGGGTGCGCGGGCAAGCGGCGTGGCAGTGGCCAGCCAAAGCGGCAGATCGGGCAGCGGCACGAAGGGCGCAATCCGTTCCACCCCCGGGTCAGAGCCGGCAATGGCGGCCTGCATCGCCCCCACCCCCGCGCCGGCGCGGACAAGGTTCCAGTAGACAAGCTGATCATCGCAGCGCAGGGCGAAATCCTCTCGGCGCCGGGAAATACCCAGCCCGGCCATCATCCGAAGAATCAGGTCGTTGCGGTCAAATCCCACGAAGGGCAGCGCCAGAAGCTGTTCAACGGTTTGCGGGCGGCCGTGCCGGGCCAGAAGCGACGGTGCAGCGTAAAGGTTCATCGGAAGGTTGGTGACATGGCGCGCAATCACATCGGCTTGGGTCGGGCGATACATGCGCAGGGCGATGTCGGCCTCGTGGAACAGCAGGTTTTCAGAGGTGTCCGATGGCACCAGCTCCAGTTCGATCCCCGGTTCGCGCAGGCGCAAATCGGCCAGCAAAGGCGGCAACAGGTGATGCGCGACGATCCGGCTTGCGGTGATCCGCACAACCCCCGTCAGACCCGGTTTCCGCGCCGCCGCCGCCACCAGCGACAGCCGGGCCGCGGCGGCCTCCATCGCCTCTGCCATGGGAACAAGATCGGCGCCGAGGGAGGTCACCCTTTGGCCCCCGGCCTGACGCTGGAACAAGGGCCCACCCAGCCGGGCCTCCAGCGCCCGGATATGGCGGCCCAGCGTGGGCTGGCTGATGCCCGTCTGACGCGCCGCCGCCGAAAGCGACCCGGCCCGCGCCGTGGCCAGAAACGAATGGATCAGGGACCAGTCAACATTTTCCATGCATTTATGAATATCCATGCGGATGTTTCATGCAATTCCAATTCTACCGCCCCTGCCGCATCTTCCTCTCGTCACATAGGAGGCGCACATGGAACGGGTTGCATTGGTGCTGGGGGCATCGGGCGGGTTTGGCGGGGCGATGGCGCAGGAACTGGCCCGCCGCGGATGGACGATCCGACGCTTCCAGCGGGGGACAGACATGGCCGCGGCGGCGCAAGGGGCCGGTCTGATCGTGAATGGCCTGAACCCGCCGAACTACCATGACTGGGCCGGCCATATCCCGCAGATCACCGCGCAGGTTTTGGCAGCAGCAAAGGCCAGCGGTGCGCGTATTCTGGTGCCGGGAAACGTCTATCCCTTCGGGGCACAACCCGCCCCTTGGGGCAGCCAGACCCCGCACCGGCCCGTCAGCCGGAAGGGCGCCATCCGCGCCACGATGGAAGCCCGCTATCGCAGGGCCGCCGAGATGGGTGAGGCGCGGGTCATCCTGTTGCGGGCGGGGGATTTTCTGGGCACGGCCCCGCATCTGATGGTCAACAGCCTGATGCTGAAGCACGCCGCCCGCGGCCGGATCAGCACCCTGGGCAAGGTGGATGTGGCGCATGCCTTCGCCTGGCTTCCCGATCTGGCGCGCGCGGGTGCCGATCTGGCCGAACGCGATGACCTGCCCGCCTTTCTGGATCTGCCCTTTCCGGGCTACAGCCTGACGCAAAGAGAATTTGTTACCACTGCCGGGCGGGTTCTGGGCCGGCCCCTGCGGATGGCCCCCTTCCCGACCTGGGTGTTCACGCTGCTGGCCCCCATCTGGGAACTGGCGGCGGAAATGCGCGAAATGCTGTATCTGTGGGATCATCCGCATTGGATGGACAGCGCCGAAATGGCCCGCTGGCTGCCCGGATTTCGGGCGACACATGTGGAACAGGCCATGACCGCGATGCTGCGGGCAAAGGGGCTGGCCGCAGCCTGACCACCGCAAGCACAGATACCGCCCCACGGTCCGCACAAGAGAAAGGGTCGCCGGAGTGCGGCGACCCTTTCCGAGTTCCAAGGAGATGGGCCAGTTAGGGACAGGGCCCAATCAAGTGATCTGCTGACTGAAGGGCTGCCTTCAGAAAACAAGCCTCCCGACTGTCCGGACACCTCTCTCCAATATCACTCTAGACACTGGATCACCTCCTTTCAAAAGATTGCCGATAGGGGAAGCGTGACACAGATTTTGTGTGTGTCAAATCTTTTTACGCTACCTTTGCCATAACTTTTCCGAGAATGATCCGGAACGGCACAAGTGCCAAAAGCGCAAGCAGCAGCTTCACCCCCCAGTCGGCCACGGCAAGGCTGACCCACAGCGGGGCCATCGGGCCATGGCCCAGCAGCGGCAGCACCTCATTGGCCCAGGAAACGTCATTTCCGGGTTCCAGCATCACCAATCCGGCCGAAAAGGCCACCGTGAAGAAGATCGCCGTATCCACGCTGGACCCGACAAGGGTTGAAACCAGCGGCGCCTTCCACCACGCCCCGCCGCGAAACCGGTTGAACACACCGATGTCCAGCATCTGCGCGGTCAGGAAGGCAAGGCCGGACCCGATGGCAATGCGCAGCGTCACCAGCGGGCCGAATTCGCCCATGATCTGAGTGCCGATCAGGGAACACAGGATACCGGTGGCAAAACCCGCCAGCACAACGGTGCGGGCGGCGGCAGGGCCATGGATGCGGTTGGTCAGGTCGGTAACAAGAAAGGCGATCGGGTAGGTAAAGGCCCCCCATGTCAGCCAGTCGCCCAGCAGAAACTGGACCAGAATGTTCGAGGCCACCACAGTGGCCGCCATGGCAAGAATGCCGGGCAGAAGTCTTTGCATGATATGTTCCGTTTTTTATGCAAGGTCGCGGAGACTTGCCCCCCTTACGGGGACGCGCTGCCCTAATCCCGCCAGCGCGGGCTGTCAATCATCCAAACGGTATTCGACGATCTGGCTCTGCTGAAGCCAAAGGAAATTGTCATCCGACACCATCGTCAACCGGATCGCCCCTTCGCCATCGCGCCAGACCGAAAGGCCTTCCAGATTGTCATGGACGCCCGGGTCCGTTTGCAGCAGGATGCGCTGATCCGAAAGCCCGCCCGCAGAATAGGAAAAGGACCGGATCTGGCTGGCAAACCCGGCCAAACCATGAAACGCACGTTCCAGCAGATAAAGCCTGCCATCCGGCCCGAAATCGGCCCCCACCGGCAGAAAGGTGCCCAGCCGGGGCAGAATGGGGCCGGACGCCCAGGCCACCCCGTCAAACCGCCACAGCACGAATCCCGCCCCTGACCGGTCTTCCGGGATCGCCAGAACCGTGCCATCGGGGGCAATGGCAAGCCCTTCGAATGCCGCATTTCGGGGGAAATCGAAAAAGGCCGCCGGTCGTGGCAGCGCCTTGGCCGGCGCGCCCGGGCGGGCATAGTGCAAGACACGCGCCTCACGCTCGAACGACACATAGACTGACCCGTCCGCCGCGCGGGCCAGGCCCTCGCTGTCATTCCAGACCGGCGGCAGCGGCAGGCCATCCTCATCCAGCAGCGGCCTGATCCGACCGGAAAGGATCTGCGTGATGCGCCCGCTGGCATCCCGTTCAAGTCGCCCTTCGACAAAGGTGCCCCGGTCGGAAACCGCCATGAAGGAATGCCCGTCATCGCCCAGTTCCAGCGCCGAAAAGCCGCCAAAGGCCCGCTGGGGCATGCGCCACGGGGTGCTGGACCAGAAACCCGGTGCGAGGGTTTCCCGCGCGATGCCGCCGGCACTGCCCTGCAGCAGCACCAGACACACCCCTGTCACCGCCATCAGCGCGCGACGAGCACGTCTTTGCATTGCCTCGGCAGGTCGGCCATCGTGTATTCGCGCGGTCCGCGTTTGCGCGGGCCCGGTTCCTTTGGCTTCTTCGTGCCCTTCGGCGGGTTCAGGTAATCCGTCACCCACCACATCAAGGTGTCGTCGCACCCGTTGCCGCCTTTCGAAAGCTCCGACACTGTCGGGGATTGCGTTTCACACAGCCGGGCGCCCTTGGGGCACTTCAGGCGCACATGAAAATGCGTGTCATGGCCCGCAACCGGCCTGATCTTCTGCAACCACTTCGTATCGTCCTTTGTCGCGGTCTTGCACATCTCGATCTTTACCGCCGCCGCCACGAAAACCCGGTCCACCCGGGGGTCAGAGGCCGCTGCGCGCATCAGCGCATGGTGCCGGCGCGTCCAGTTCGCGGTGACAGACCGCTGGTCGGCCGACCGCACGGGGATAGAGCTGATCTTCTCCCGCTCGGCCCGCGAAAGGTTCAGCCGTTGGGGCGGAAGCTGCCAGATATCTGCATCCAGCCCGATCTGGTGGCTGGCGTGCCCCGAGGTCATGGGGCCGCCCCGGGGCTGGCTGATATCCCCGATGTAAAGCCCCGCCCAGCCGATCTGCTGGGCCGTGCGGCTGAGATCCACCAGAAAATCGATCATCACGGGCTGGCCCCAGTTTCGATTGCGCGACAGCCGCATGGCCTGCCAGCTTGGCCCGGTTTCGGGAAGTTCCACCAGCCCCGCCGCACAGCCCCGCGCATAGGAACCGATCGGCATCGGGTCTTGCAAGCTGGCCGCCCGATGGGCCCCGAAAAGCTTGTTTGCCAATTGCTCTGCCCCAGCCGCGGCGGGCAGCCAGAGCAGGGCTGCAATCAGAAAGGATCGGATCATGGGCCCGCCTGTTCACCATCCGGTTTCACGAAGACTAGCAGAACCAGCCCGATCAGGAACAGGGCAATCAGTGGTGTCACGCCAAGTTGCTGGTTGCTGGTGATATCCGTCACCACCCCGATAGACAGCGGCGCCAGAAAGGATGTGGCCTTGCCCGACAGCGCGTAAAGCCCAAAGGCTTCGGTCATCTTTTCCGCCGGCGCCTGCCGCACCATCATTGTCCGGCTGGCCGATTGCAGCGCCCCGCCCCCGGCCCCGATCAGCGCCCCCAGAACGTAAAAAGCCAGATCCGGCAGCCCGCTTTCCGGTCCGACAGGCAGGCCGAAAACGCTTTCCCGGCTGACGAAAACCACTGCCATGGCCACCCCCGTCAGGATCAGCACGGCAAGGATGATCACGGGCTTTGGCCCCCAGCGGCTGTCAGCCTTTCCCCCGGCCCAGGCAAAGATCGCCCCGGTCAGCGCGGCCAGAATTCCAAAGATGCCCACCTCCGTGACCGACCACTTCAGCACGCCCGCCGCATAGATGCCGCCAAAGCTGTACATCCCGTTCAGCGCGTCACGGTAGAACATCGACGACCCGAGATATGCAAAAAGGCTGCGGTTAGACGGCAGGCTGGCAAGGGTGGCGCGCAGTTCCGGCAGGGCAGCGCGCACCGCAACCCCCATGCTGACCGCACCGGGCCGGCGCGGTTCGCGCACCCACAGAAAGAACGGGATCATGAAAACGGCATACCACAGCGCCGTCAGCGGGCCGACGGCACGGGTGCCCTCTCGTTCGGCCGGATCAAGACCGAGGATCGGATCGATGCCGATCAGCGTCTTGCCCGTATCCCCTTCGGCCAGCAGCGTCAGCATGATGATCAGCGCAAGAATGCCGCCCAGATAGCCGAATGCCCAGCCAGAGCCCGAAATCCTGCCAAGGTCTTCCTTCGGCGCCAGATCGGGCAGCATGGCATTGGTGAACGTAGTCGCGAATTCCATCCCGATCATGCCGATGCAGAACCAGATCATCACCGACCAGACATTGAAACTGTCTGGCGCCGAATACCAAAGCATCCCGGCGCCGCCCACATAAAGCAGCGAAAACAGCCAGATAAAGGCCATGCGCCCGCCGGATCTGTCGGCAATGGCGCCAAGAACGGGCGAGAGCAGCGCGATGGTGACACCCGCTGCCCCGATGCCATAGCCCCAGACCGTCTGCGCGGCCGACCCGTCACCGATCACCTTCACGACATAGGGACCGAAGATGAAGGTCAGCAGAAGGGTGTTATAAGGCTGGCTGGCCCAGTCAAAGAAATACCACCCCCAGATGCGCTTCTGTCTGGCGTCCATCCGCTTGCCCTGCCCCTGCATGCCGGCCGCCTTGCGGCCTGTGGCGCGATCAAGCCCGAAAAGCCAGGGCCGTGCAAGCACAACCGGGGGCTGCGGTCGCGGCGGCGGTCAGGCCATCTGGGGCGGCCATGGCCGGGCAGCATCGGCCCCGCGCCATTCCAGCACCCAACCGGGCAGCGGCGGGCTTTCCGGCGCCAGACCGAACGCGCGCGCCAGTTCTGACGGTGGCACAATGCCGGAACGCCCCCGCGATGCCTGCACCACGGCCGACCGCAACAACAGGTGCGAGGTCGCCTCTCCATCCCGCCACATGGACTGTTCCATATAGATGAAGCGGTCATCCCAGCCCAGCATGCGGCTTTTCATCGTCACCCGTTCGAACAGCTTGACGCGGCGGCGATAGCGCGTGGTGTTGCCCGCCACCGTCATGCCCCAGCCATTTGCCTTCATCACCTGGCCAACGCCCATGCGCATGGCCATGGGAATGCGCCCCAGATCATACAGCGTCAGCGTGCGGCCGTTGTTCAGCTCCATCCACGGGTCGATGTCCCACGGCCAGCAGATGTGGTGGCTGATATGGGTCTCAAGCGGGGGGAGCGGGGTTGCTGCGCGGGCCTTAAGGGCTTCTTTGAGAAAACGAACATAAGGATACATGAAAGCGGCCTCCTGCGTCCGAGGTGGCCTGCATTCCTGCGAGGGTCAATCACGACGTCACGGAAACCTTACCCGCGCGCAGCGGTTGCAAGCGGCGCGCGCCTGCCTTACCTGTGTCGGAACGCATTTCGGAGGCACCACATGGTCACTCGCAGGGGGTAATCGATCAGGTACGCGCCATTAAGACTAAATACCCTTCGCTGCCAGTGATTGGCGG
>JALQTL010000011.1 GCA_023260935.1 Paracoccaceae bacterium | reverse complement strand
CGCTGATGGGCACCGCGCGCCGCCTGTGCCTGACATGGGGCGCACATTGCGTGATCACCGAAGAGCAGGAGCGGTTCAAGGGTGCCGTGATCTCGGCCGTGCGGGCCGCACGCCAGCATGGTTTTGCCACGGAAACCGATCAGATCGTGCTGACAGCCGGGGTGCCCTTCAACGTTCAGGGCACGACAAACATCCTGCGCGTGGCGCCTTGTGACGAAAGATTGATCTACAAGGCCGACCCGGAATAAAGCTTCGGCGCAGCGCAAGAGCGAAGGGGGGCCATGGACAACGATCTGATGTTTGTCATCGGCTTTGTGACGGTTGCCCTGGCCATCCCTTCGATCTTTTCGGCCTATGCTGAAAACCGGGCACCGCGCGCGGCTGCGATCCTTGTGCTGATCGGCGGGGTTCTTCTGGTCGTTGCCCTTGGCCGCAAGCCGGGCGGCCTCGCCTTGGGCGAGGTGCCCGAGATTTTTGCCCGCGTTATTGCCCGGTACATCCACTGATTTCTGCTTGCGGATAGCCCGGATGCCCCCTATAGGGGCCACTTCGGAAAGCCTGCGGGGCCGGCCAGTGTGGCATGCCGAGTCGCGCATTTGACGATTGGAGATCGAAATGCCCAAGATGAAGACCAAATCCGCGGCGAAGAAGCGCTTCAGCTTCACCGCTTCGGGTCGTGTGAAAGCCGGTGTTGCCGGCAAGCGCCACGGCATGATCAAACGCTCGACGAAGTTCATCCGCGAAGCCACCGGGACCATGATCCTGTGTGATTCCGATGCGACGATCGTCAAGAAGTACATGCCCTACAACCGGTAAGGAGCTGATCACATGTCCCGCGTTAAATCCGGCAAGGTGACCCACGCCCGTCACCGCAAGGTCATTGCCAAGGCGAAAGGCTATTACGCCGCCCGCTCGACCAACTTCCGCACGGCCACGCAGGCTGTCGACAAGGCCCAGCAGTACGCTACCCGCGACCGCAAGGTCCGCAAGCGCCAGTTCCGCGCCCTGTGGATCCAGCGTATCAACGCGGCCGTGCGTCTCTACGACATCGAGATGACCTATTCGCGCTTCATCAACGGTCTGGCGAAAGCCGGGATCGAAGTGGACCGCAAGGTTCTGGCCGATCTGGCCGTGCATGAGCCCGAGGCGTTCAACGCCATCGCCGCCCAAGCCAAGGCCGCTCTGGCTGCCTGATCCCGAACGGATCGCAAGATAGAAAAAGCCCCGCCGCAAGGTCGGGGCTTTTTGTTTTGAACCAAAGGATGGCTGCGCAGACTGAACCGGGCCCGCGATTCCGGGCCTGCAAATGCGCGCCCGGAACCACCTAGTTGGTCAGGACGCCCACACCTGCCCCAACAATGGCCCCTTCCACACAATGCCCGTTCACCAGAACTTCCCCTGCCGCACAGCCGATTGCAGCGCCGACGACTGCACGCTCAAGATCAGATCTGGGCGTGACACAGCCGGCGAGTCCGAATGTCGAAGAAACGATCAACAGGGCAACCAGTTTTCGCATGCTCTTTTCTCCTTCATGTCCTTCAAGCCATATCTGCATCCTGAGCACAGTCAGGCCCCGCCCAACATGATCTGCATCAACAGGGCCAAAGCCACCTTTGCCACCATGCAGCCACCCCACCCTTGCATCCAAGGCACCTTCCCGCTAACCCCGTCTCACTGATCGCCGGAGGCAAGAGACATGGACCTGACCGAACTTCGTGGCAAATTCATCGAAGCTGTGGCCCGCGCCGCAGACGAATCTGCCCTTGAAGAGGTGCGCCTTGCCGCCCTTGGCAAGAAGGGCGAGATCAGCGCCATGATGGCCACGCTTGGCAAGATGGACCCAGATCAGCGCAAGGCCGCCGGGGCCGCGCTGAACGTGCTGAAAGACGAGATCGACGCCGCCCTGCGCGCCAAGAAGGCAGGGCTTGCCGACGCCGCGCTGAACGAACGGCTGAAATCGGAATGGCTGGATGTGACGCTGCCGGGCCGCCCGCGCCCGCAGGGCACCATCCACCCGGTCAGTCAGGTGATGGAAGAACTGACGGCCATCTTTGCAGATATGGGTTTTTCGGTGGCCGAAGGCCCGCAGGTCGAAAGCGACTGGTACAATTTCGACGCGCTGAACATTCCGCCCGAACACCCAGCCCGGCAAGAGCATGACACCTTCTTCATGCACCGCGCTGCGGATGATGCCCGCCCGCCGCATGTGCTGCGCACCCATACCAGCCCGGTGCAGATCCGCGCGATGACGGCGCAGGGCGCGCCGATCCGCGTCATCGCCCCGGGGCGTGTGTACCGGATGGACATGGACCAGACCCACACGCCGATGTTCCACCAGGTTGAAGGGCTGGCCATCGACCGTGACATTTCGATGGCAAACCTGAAATGGTGCCTTGAGGAATTCTGCCGCGCCTTCTTTGAAGTCGACCGAGTGGAGCTGCGCTTCCGCGCGAGCCATTTCCCCTTTACCGAACCCTCGGCCGAAGTGGATATCCGCTATTCGAACGTGGGCGGGCAGTTGCGCATCGGCGAAGGCGACAAGTGGATGGAAATTCTTGGCTCTGGCATGGTGCATCCGAAGGTGCTGGCTGCGGCCGGGGTTGACCCGAATGAATGGCAGGGCTTTGCCTTTGGCATGGGGATCGACAGGATTGCCATGCTGAAATACGGTATCCCCGATCTGCGCGCCTTCTTTGAAGGCGATCTGCGTTGGCTGCGTCACTATGGGTTTGCGGCGCTGGACATGCCGGACCTGCCCGGCGGGCTTAGCCGCTGATCACGCCTGATCAGGGCGTCGGCATGATGAAGGTGACGGCCCCGATCTGATTGGCGGCCACTAGAAAGCACAGGCCTGCAAGCCCCATCAGGACAATCAGGCGAAACGGGTTTTTCCGCTTCAGGTTCTTGGGTTTATGGAGCATCGGGTTCATCATGCCTGATTGAATAGCGAATCAGGAAAGCCGAATTATGGCGAACTGCAGGGTGGTTTCTTGACAAGCCGTTTCGGTTACGGAAACCCCGCGCCCCGGCACTTCCCCTTGCCGCGCCTTTGCGCTAAGGCCGGACGCACGAAATCAAAGGGACGCCCGCGATGAAATTCACCCTCTCCTGGCTCAAGGATCACCTGGATACTCAGGCATCGCTTGATGACATTCTGTACGCCCTGACCGATCTGGGGCTGGAAGTGGAAGAGGTGGTGAACCCGGCCGCACGGTTGGCGCCCTTTACCCTTGCCAAGGTGCTGTATGCCGAACAGCACCCCGATGCTGACCGGCTGCGCGTTTGCCGGGTGATGACGGATGAAGGCGAAAGGCAGATCGTCTGCGGGGCGCCCAATGCGCGGGCGGGTATCACGGTGGTGCTGTGCAAGCCCGGCGATTATGTGCCGGGCATCGATGTCACGCTGGGCGTAGGCAAGATCCGGGGGGTTGAATCCCATGGCATGATGGCCTCGGAGCGCGAGCTGGAACTGAGCGATGAGCACAACGGCATCATCGAACTTCCCTCGGGCGAGGTGGGCCAGAAGTTCACGGACTGGCTGGCGCAGAACCGCCCCGGCACGGTGGACCCGATGATCCATGTCAAGATCACGCCGAACCGTCCCGATGCGCTTGGCGTGCGCGGGATTGCGCGCGATCTGGCGGCGCGGGGTCTGGGGCAGTTGAAGCCTCTGCCCGTTCCCGTGATCAACGGGGGCTTTGACTGCCCGGTACGGGTTCAGATCGACCCCGCGCTGAAGGCGAAGGGCTGCCCGCATTTCGCCGGCCGAATGATCCGGGGCGTGACAAACGGCCCCTCGCCCGATTGGCTGCAACAACGGCTGAAAGCCATCGGCCTGCGCCCGATTTCCGCGCTTGTCGATATCACCAACTATTTCACCTTCGGGCTGAACCGCCCGTTGCATGTGTTCGACGCGGCAAAGGTGAAGGGCGGCGTGCTTCGCATTCACCCGGCCAGGGGCGGCGAGGAGTTTCTGGCGCTGGACGGCAAGACCTACACGCTGCGCGACGGCATGATGGCCATTTCCGACGATGCGGGTGTGGAATCGCTTGCCGGCATCATGGGGGGCGAACATTCGGGCTGCACGGATAGCACCACCGATGTCTTCCTTGAATCCGCCTTCTGGGATCCGATCACCATTGCCGCCACCGGACGGGCGCTGAAGATCAATTCCGATGCCCGCTACCGGTTCGAAAGGGGGGTTGATCCGGCCTTTACCCTGCCGGGCCTGGACCTTGCTACGCAGATGATCCTTGACCTTTGTGGCGGCACGCCCAGCCATATCGCGCAGGATGGGGCACCCATCGACACCACCCGCGCCTATCGCCTGAACCCGGCGCGGGTGATCAGCCTTGTCGGCATGGATATCCCCGAGGCCGAGCAGCGCGCCACGCTGACGGCGCTTGGCTTTTCGCTGGATGGCGATATGGCCACCCCGCCGACATGGCGGCCCGATGTGCTGGGCGAAGCCGATCTGGTGGAAGAGGTGGCCCGCGTGGCCAGCCTGACAAAGCTGGTGGGAAAGCCGCTGGCGCGCACCACGGCGGGCGTGCCCAAGCCGATCCTGACCCCGCTTCAGGCGCGGGAAAAGACCGCGCGGCGCACCATCGCGGCCCTGGGCTATAATGAATGCGTCACCTACAGCTTCATCGACGAAGCCGCTGCCCGTGCCTTTGGCGGCGGGCAGGATGCCGTGCGGGTGGAAAACCCGATCTCGTCGGAAATGACGCATCTTCGCCCCGATCTGCTGCCCGGGCTTTTGCGGGCGGCGGCGCGCAATCAGGCGCGCGGCTTCATGGATCTGGCCTTGGCCGAAATTGGCCCGGCCTTCACCGGCGGGGAACCGGGGGATCAGCACTTGCAGGCGACGGGCCTGCTGGTTGGGGCCTCTGCCCCGCGCGATCCTTTTGGCAGCCGGCGCCCGGTGGATGTGTTCGACGCCAAGGCCGATGCCGAGGCGGTGCTGGCCGCCCTTGGCGCGCCTGCCCGGGTTCAGATCACCCGCAAGGTTGCCGAATGGTGGCACCCCGGGCGATCTGGCGTCATCGGACTGGGGCCAAATGTGATGGCCACCTTTGGCGAGGTGCATCCGCGCATCCTGCGGGCCTTTGACATCAAGGGGCCGGCGGTCGCCTTTACGGTTCTGGTGGGCAATGTCCCTTCGCCAAAGGTAAAGACGCCCACACGCCCGGCGCTGACGATCAGCGATCTGCAAGCCGTGGACCGCGACTTCGCCTTTGTCGTCGACAAGGGGGTCGAGGTGCTGACAGCAGTGAACGCCGCACTGGGTGCCGACAAGACCCTGATCGAAAGCGTGCGGGTTTTTGACCAGTTCACCGGCGAAAAGGCCGAGGCGCAGATGGGGGCGGGCAAGAAATCGATCGCCCTGACCGTGCGCCTGCAACCCGTCGCGGCCACCTTGACGGAAGCCGAGATCGAGGCCGTCAGCGCGAAGATCATCGACAAGGTCAAAAAGGCTACCGGCGGCACCCTGCGCGGCTGATCCCGCCTGTTGCCGTTGCGGCAGGTGGCGCCAAGGCCCCTTGTGCGCGGCCCCTTGGCGCGCAACCCTTGTGGCATGGAATATGATTTCATCATCGCGGGCGGCGGATCGGCCGGATCGGTGCTTGCCGCACGGCTTTCGGAAAACCCGGCCCGGCGGGTCTGTCTGATCGAGGCCGGGGGGGCCGGGCGCGACCTGTTGATCCGCGCGCCCGCGCTTGTGGCGACAATGGTGTCGGGCAGGCCGCCCTTGCACAACTGGGGCTTTCGCACCACGCCCCAGCCCGGACTGGGGGGGCGGCGCGGTTTTCAGCCTCGCGGCAAGGCGCTTGGCGGATCATCGGCGATCAACGCGATGCTTTATATCCGTGGCCATCCGGCGGATTACGACGAATGGGCCGAATTGGGGGCCGAGGGTTGGGACTGGCGCTCTGTCCTGCCGTGGTTCCTGCGCGCAGAGGGAAACATGCGGGGGGCCTCTGCCCTTCACGCCGAAGACGGCCCCTTGCAAGTGGCGGACCAGCGCCAGCCCCGCGCCATCAGCCACGCTTTCGTGCAGGCCTGCGCCGAAAACCAGATTGCCCCGAACCCCGATTTCAACGGCGATCATCAGGAAGGCGCAGGGCTTTATCAGGTTACACAATTCCATGACGGCCCCCACAAGGGCGAACGCTGTTCGGCGGTGGCAGCCTATCTGCACCCGGCGATGCAGCGGCCGAACCTGACCGTGCTGACCCACCGCCGCATCGCCCGGATCACGCTGGAGGGCCGCCGCGCCACCGGCGTTCTCTTGACCGATGGCGCCCATCTTCGGGCGCGGCGCGAGGTGATCCTTTCCGCCGGGGCCTTCGGGTCGCCGCAGATCCTGCTCTTGTCGGGGATCGGCCCGGCGGATGAGCTGCGCGCCCATGGCATTGCCGTGCAGCATGAACTGGAAGGCGTGGGCCGGAACCTTCAGGACCATCTTGATTACACCATCAGCCACGAAAGCCCGCGGCGCGATGTGGTGGGGCTGAACCCGCGCGGGCTGATGCGCTTGGCGCGGGCGGGTCTTCGCTGGCGCAAGACGGGCGAAGGACTCTTTGCCTCTCCCATGGCCGAGGCGGGGGCCTTCCTGTGTTCGGCCCCCGGGCTGGAGCGCCCCGATTTGCAGGTTCACTTCGTCATCGGGATTGTGGATGACCATATGCGCAAGCTGCATTGGGCAGATGGCTGGTCTGCCCATATCTGCCTGCTGCGCCCCGAAAGCCGGGGCAGCCTTGGCCTGTATGACGCGCGCCCGACCAGCGCCCCGCGCATTGACCCGGGGTTCCTGTCGGCGCCCGACGATCTGGATCTGATGGTCAGGGGCGCGCGGATGCTTGAACGGATCGTGGGGGCGCCTGCGCTTGCCCCTTGGCGCGGGCGCAGGCTTTACCCCCATGATGGCAGCGACGCGGCCCTGATTGCCGATATCCGTGCCCGGGCGGATACGATCTATCACCCGGTCGGCACCTGCCGGATGGGCCGCGACCCCGAAGCCGTGGTGACGCCTGGTTTGCGGGTGCGGGGCATCGAAGGGCTGCGCGTCGTGGATGCCAGCGTGATGCCCCGGCTGATCGGCGGCAATACAAATGCCCCCACCATCATGATTGCCGAACGCGCCGCCAGCCTGATCGCCGCAGACCACCCGGCCTGACTAGCGACGGGGCGGCTTTTTCTTCCAGGTGGCCAGCCAGGCGCCGATACGGCCAAAGAACCCGCGGGCCTGTTCTCGGGCGGCATCGGCCCTTGCATCCACGGCATCCCAAGTCTCGGCCACCTCGTCCAGCGCCGGGTCGATCGTGCGTTCGCGGAACTGCGCCCAGATCCGCGCCAAAAGGAAGGCGATCAGGGCAAGGAAAACGAAGAAAAAGATGTTGAACCAGGGGATGATGGTTACATCGGGGCCCGTTGTCGGGCGAATCCCCACGGCATTGGGGAAGATCGAAATCAGCTCGTTGCGCCATCCGTAATGGGTGACGATCGCCCATTTCGGCGCCTCGGCGGTGGATTTCAGATCATCCGCCTCGGTTTGCAGGCTGGCGGTATCGAACTTGAAATAGGGCGGCCAGCGCCATCCGGTATCTTCATTACGATAGACCATGGGCTTGCCATTGGGCTGCACCGTCTGGATGAACTGCACATCGCGGTTCACCAGATTGCCGGATTGGTCATCGGGTGTGGACCAGAAGATGCTGGTCCAGTCGTTCAGATCCTGGCGTTCCTGATAGGTACCCACCACGCGCACCACATCATGCTGTGGCAGGGTGTAGTGCAGGAATGACCCCACCACCAAAAGAACCAAAGCCCAAAGGGACCATTTCACATAGCGCATCGCGGCCTCATGCGTAATTCACCAGATATAGGAGCAGACCGATGGCGATGAAAGGCAGGACGATCACCCCCCACAACAGTTTGCGCC
>JALQTL010000015.1 GCA_023260935.1 Paracoccaceae bacterium | reverse complement strand
TGAGCTTGACCGGATTGGCCATGCCTCCGAAGCCCTTCAGGGTTTCGCCAACTGGACGCACGTCCGACAAATCAACACGGATTTGGACGGTCTCACCCTTGAACCGCTCGTCACTGCACAGTTCGAGCAGCAATTGATAGCTATCGACCCAACCGCGGCGGGTGTCCCCCACCTTGATTGAAACCGTGTTCCCTTCGATGGTGTGGGTGGTGGTCTCCTGCCGCTGACCTGCAGGGGTAACACCGATGTCACTGACGCTGAGCACCTCGATGGGGTTCAGCACCACCGGGAGTTGGTCGATCAGCCTGGGCTCAATGATCGCGCCGGTGCCACAGCCCATCATCGAGGGTCGCTTTTCGGGGCCATGGGCCCACAGCCCAGCCAGAAGGCATTCGAGGGGCGGCTGGCACTGGCGCTTGCCGGGCTGGATCCGTCCCGACCGGTGGTGGTAGAGGCGGAAAGCTCCAAGGTTGGCGAATGTCGCCTGCCGCCGCGGTTGTGGCGGGCGATGGTGGAGGCGCCGCGCCTGTCGATCGATGCGCCCCGTTCGGCGCGGGCCGATTATCTGGTGCGTGCTTACGGGGATATGGTGGCCGATCCGGACCGGCTGGCCGGGGTGCTGGGCAGGCTGCGCCATGCCCACCCTGCCGACCGCATCGCCGATTGGCTGAGGCTGGCACAGGCCGGCCAGTTCGGCGCGCTGGCTGACGCGCTGATGGAACATCACTATGACCCGCGCTATGCCAAGCACCGCGCAAGGATGGCGGTCCCGGTCACATCGCTGCCCGCACCGGTGCTTGACGATGCCGGCATCGATTCCGTGGCGCGGGACGTTGCGGCCCGCATCGCGCAAGGTTGACGCCAAGGCGCAAGGCCGCTTTGCGGGCGGGGGCGTCCGTGCTAGGGCATGGGCATGGAACAGTTGCCCTCGAAAGAAGCGATCCTGAAGTGGATCCATGAAAACCCCGGTCTGGTGGCCAAGCGCGATATTGCCAAGGCCTTCGGCATCAAGGGGGCTGGCCGGATCGAACTGAAGCGCCTGCTGAAAGAGATGGAGGCCGAGGGCGTTCTGGCCCGAAAGCGCCGCACCTATCGTGATGCCGAAAAGCTGCCCCCCGTCAGCCTGTTGACGGTGCTGCCCCCCGATACGCAGGGCGATCTTTTTGCCCGGCCGATGGAATGGGCGGGCGAGGGCGAAGAGCCGAAGATCCTGTTCATCGCCAAGAAGGGCGATCCGGCCCTTGCGGCGGGCGACCGTATCCTTGCGCGCCTGACCGAGGTGGAGGGCGCCTTCTGGGACTACGAGGCGCGGCTGATCCGGCGGATCGGGTCAAACCCGCTGAAGGTGCTGGGCATTTTCCGGGCAGGCGCTGAAGGTGGGCGGATCGTGCCCATCGACAAGGGGGCCGACAAGGAATGGCGCGTGGCCCGCGACATGACGATGGATGCCCGCGACGGTGAACTGGTAGAGGCCGAGGCCGTGGGGCGGCGCAACATGGGCCTGCCACAGGCGCGCATCACCACCCGTCTGGGTGATCCGGCCGGCCCGCGCGCGGTATCGCTGATCGCCATTCATCAGCATGGCATCCCCGACCGTTTTCCCGATCCCGTGATTGCCGAGGCCGAGGCGATGGCCCCCGCCGGGCTGAAAGGGCGCGACGACCTGCGCGATCTGCCGCTGGTGACGATCGACCCCGTGGATGCCCGCGACCGGGACGATGCGGTTTATGTGGAACATGACAAGGAAGCCGGAAACCCCGGTGGTTTTGTGATCTGGGTCGCCATTGCCGATGTGGCACATTACGTCCGCCCCGGCTCTGCGCTGGACCGCGAGGCGCGCAAGCGGGGCAATTCCACCTATTTCCCCGACCGGGTGGTGCCAATGCTGCCCGATGTGCTTTCGGGCGATCTGTGTTCACTGCACGAACACGTTGACCGTGCCTGCCTTGCGGTGCGGATGCGGATCGATGCCGAAGGCCACAAGATCAGCCACCGCTTCGTGCGCGGGCTGATGCGTTCGGCGGCGTCGCTGAACTATGAACAGGTGCAGACTGCCATCGATGGCCACCCCGATGATGCGACAGGGCCATTGCTGGACCCGATCCTGAAGCCCCTTTACGCCGCCTACGGGGCGCTGAAGAAGGCCCGTACCCTGCGCCAGCCGCTTGAACTTGACCTGCCCGAACGCCGGATAGAACTTTCGGAAGATGGCAAGGTGCTGTCGGTGGCCTTCAAGGAACGCTATGACGCGCATCGTCTGATCGAGGAATTCATGGTGCTGGCCAATGTGGCCGCGGCTGAGGAACTGGTGGCCAAGAAGACGCCGCTCTTGTTCCGCGTGCATGAAGAACCGTCGCTCGACAAGATCGAAAGCCTGCGCGAGGTGGCCGAGGCTTCGGGCTTCACCCTTGCCAAGGGGCAGGTTCTGAAGACCGCGCACCTTAATCGCCTGCTGGAACAGGCCGAGGGGACAGAGTTCGACGAATTGCTGAACATCAGCGCCCTGCGCAGCATGACGCAGGCCTATTACCACCCGCAGAACTTTGGCCATTTCGGCCTTGCCTTGCGCAACTATGCCCATTTCACCAGCCCCATCCGCCGCTATTCCGACCTGATCGTGCATCGCGCGCTGATCACGGCGCATGGCTGGGGCAAGGACGGGCTGACGCCGCAGGAGATCGAGTCGCTGGAAGAAACTGCCAAGCTGATCTCGGATACCGAACGGCGCAGCATGGCTGCCGAACGCGATACGACCGATCGCTATCTGGCGGCCTATCTGGCCGACAGGGTGGGCAGCGAATTCACCGGCCGAATTTCCGGGGTGCAGCGCTTTGGCGTCTTTGTGAAGCTGGATGAAACCGGGGCCGACGGGCTGATCCCGATCCGCGAACTGGGGCGTGAGTTCTTCCATCACGATCCCGAAACCCAGACGCTGATGGGCGCCGACACCGGCCTGACAATCGGCATCGGCCAGAAGGTGACCGTGCGCCTGACCGAAGCCGTGCCGATGACCGGTGGCCTGATGCTGGAACTGCTGGCGCTGGAAGGCGCCGCCCTGCCGCAGGGTAAGCCGCGCCGGGGCCGGTTCCAGCCGCGCAAGCCCGGGCAAAGGGCAGCGCGTGATGCGAAACTCAAGCGCAAGGTTCTGCGCAAGCGCAAGTAGCCCGGTTGCCTTTCGGTTCCTCACGGCTAGGCTGGCGGGAAAAGAGGGCAGGGTGGATGATTGCGCTTCGTTGGGCCTTGGCATTTTCGGTTCTGGCGTCCATGGCAGGGGCGCAGTCGCCCAATACCTCTGAAACCGGGGCCGAAGTGGTGCAGGACATGACCAAGGATATCGGCAGCCAGGCCGGGTTCGACGCTTGGCTTTCCGGCTTTCGCCCAAGGGCCGAAGCCGCCGGCGTTTCAGCGGCGGTGCTGGACCGGGCCCTGACTGGGCTGGTCTTTGACGAAAAGATCGTGGCGCGGGACCGTAACCAGAACGAATTCACCAAGACGATCTGGGATTACCTTGATACCGCCGTGTCGGAAGACCGCGTGGCGCGGGGCCGAAAGGCGATGGCGACCCATGCCGCGGTTCTGGACCGGATCGAAAGGGAATACGGGGTCGACAAGGCCGTGGTTGCCGCGATCTGGGGCCTTGAGTCTGCCTATGGCAGCTTTCGCGGCGATATACCCACGATCGGTGCCCTTGCCACGCTGGCCTATGATGCCCGCCGCGCGGCATTTTTCGAGGCGCAGTTGCTGGCCGCGCTGAAGATCCTTGATCAGGGCGACGTGTCGATTGCGGACATGCGTGGCAGTTGGGCCGGCGCCATGGGTCATACCCAGTTCATGCCGACAAGCTGGTGGGAATTTGCTGTGGACGGCAATGGCGATGGCAAGCGTGATATCTGGGGTGATGACCCGACCGATGCCCTTGCCTCGACTGCCAATTACCTGCGCCACTGGGGCTGGGTGAAAGGGGCGATATGGGGGCTGGAAATCACGCTGCCTGACGGGTTCGACTATGACCAGACCACGGAACGGGTGAAAAAGCCGGTGGCCGACTGGCGGGCCATGGGCGTTCGCCCCGTGGCGGGGGGTGATCTGCCCGATCATGGCCTGGCTTCAGTCCTGCTGCCGGGCGGGGCCGGAGGCGCTGCCTTTCTGATCTTTTCCAATTTTCAGGTGATTGAGCATTACAATACCGCCGATGCCTATGTCATCGCCGTGGGCCATCTGGCCGACAGGCTGCGGGACGGGCCGCCGATACGGGCCAGCTGGCCCCGGCACCTGCGGGCGTTGACGCTGGAGGAACGGATGGAACTGCAACGCCGTCTGACCGCGCGGGGGTTTGACGCCAAGGGCGTGGATGGCCGGATTGGCCCCAATACCATCGCCGCAGTGAAGGCATGGCAAAAGGCACAGGGCCGGATTGCCGATGGCTATGCCAGCCTTGATGTGCTGGAGGCGCTGCGGTGACGCGCGCGCCGGGCCTTCGGGGGCAAGCGTCATGATCCTTGGGATTGGTACCGATCTTGCAAATATCGATCGCATCGCCGGCGTGCTGGAACGGCATGGCGACAGGTTCCGCAACCGCGTCTTTA
>JALQTL010000391.1 GCA_023260935.1 Paracoccaceae bacterium | reverse complement strand
TTATGAGGTGGCACAGCAGGGCATCGCACGGACCTTCCAAAACATCGCTTTGTTCGAAGGCATGTCGGTTCTCGACAACGTTATGACTGGTCGTCTGAACAAGATGAAAACGGGTCTTTGGTCTCAAGCGCTCTGGAAGGGCAAGGCCGAGCGTGAAGAAAATGAGAACCGCGAAGCCGTCGAAAAGATCATCGACTTCCTCGAAATTCAGGCGATCCGGAAAACACCCGTGGGCCGCTTGCCCTATGGGTTGAAAAAGCGCGTGGAACTGGCCCGCGCCCTGGCCGCCGAACCGAAGATCCTGCTGCTGGACGAACCGATGGCCGGCATGAACGTCGAGGAGAAAGAGGACATGTGCCGCTTCATCCTGGATGTGAACGACGAATTCGGCACCACCATCGCGCTGATCGAACATGACATGGGCGTGGTGATGGATCTGTCAGACCGGGTGGTGGTGATGGATTACGGCAAGAAGATCGGCGACGGCACCCCGGACGACGTGCGCAGCAATCAGGCGGTGATCGATGCCTATCTGGGGGTGGCCCATGATTGACGCACTTTCCAAGGGAGTCCGCTGATGCCCGATACCTTCTGGTTCGCCCTCGAAGTCACCCTGAACGGCCTGATGGCCGGGGTGATGTATGCGCTGGTGGCGCTGGGGTTCGTCCTGATCTTCAAGGCCAGCGGCATCTTCAACTACGCCCAGGGCGTGTTGGCACTCTTTGCCGCGCTGACGCTGGTGGGCATCATGGAAGGGCAGGTACCGTTCTCCCACCTGATCAATGCGGTTTTCGGAACCTCGCTGCATCACATCGGCTTCAAGGTGCCGGCGCTGTTGGCCATCCTTCTGACCGCGGGGGTGATGGTGATCCTCGCTGTCCTTGTGGAACGCTACATCCTGAAGCATCTGGTCAATCAGGAGCCCATCATCCTGTTCATGGCCACCATCGGCCTTGCCTATTTCCTTGAAGGTCTGGGCGATGTGATGTGGGGGGCGGACATCAAGACGCTGGATGTGGGGCTGCCCAAGGGGATCAGCGACACCATCGAAGCCACCACCTATGATCTTTTCGGTTATGGCTTCTTCATCGACAAGCTGGATATCGTGGCGGCCCTTGTCGCCGCGCTGCTGGTCACGACCCTGACCCTGTTCAGCCAGTATTCCAAACAGGGCCGCGCCCTGCGAGCCGTGGCCGATGACCATCAGGCAGCCCTTTCGGTGGGCATCTCTCTGCGCTTCATCTGGGTGCTTGTCTGGTCCATCGCCGGCATCGTGGCCCTGGTGGCGGGTATCATGTGGGGCTCGAAATCCGGCGTCCAGTTCTCGCTTTCGCTTATCGCGCTGAAGGCGCTGCCAGTTCTGATGCTGGGCGGCTTCACCTCGATCCCCGGGGCCATTGTCGGCGGCCTGATCATCGGCATGGGCGAAAAGCTGTTCGAATTCTTCATCGGCCCCCTGGTGGGTGGGGCCACCGAAAACTGGTTCGCCTATGTGCTGGCCCTCGTCTTCCTCGTTTTCCGGCCGCAGGGCCTGTTTGGCGAGCGGATCATCGAAAGGGTCTGACCATGGCGCGGACACGGATCGTGGATGCCTCCGGCGAGAGTATTTGGAAAAGGTGCAATCGGGCATTTGCACCTTTGAGAAATACTCCGGGGGTGAGCGCCGCAGGCGCGAGGGGGCAGCGCCCCCTGATCAGTGACGGCAAGGGAGTGGCGTGATGCTTTATCGTGAGGCGGGAGATTTCAAGACCAGTTACGGCGCCGACAGCCAGACGTTTCCCATCCGGTTCGACCGGATGCGCTATTATGCGGTGCTGGCCCTTGCCTTCGGGGTCGTGCCTTTCCTGATCAACGATTACTGGGCAAATGCCGTCTTTGTGCCCTTCCTGATCTATGCAATCGCGGCCATCGGATTGAATATCCTTACCGGCTATTGCGGTCAGGTCAGTCTTGGCACCGGCGGTTTCATGGCTGTGGGCGCCTATGCCTGCTACAAGCTGATGACGGCCTTTCCCGAAGTATCGATCCTGATCCATGTCCTGCTGGCCGGGGGCGTGACGGCAGTGGTGGGGGTGCTGTTCGGCTTGCCCTCCTTGCGCATCAAGGGGTTCTATCTGGCGGTTGCCACGCTGGCGGCGCAGTTCTTTCTGGTGTGGCTCTTCAACAAGGTGCCGTGGTTTTACAACTACTCCGCCAGCGGCCAGATCACCGCGCCGGAGCGGACGATTTTCGGCATCGCGGTGACCGGGGCGACTACACCGGCCTGGGCGAAGTATCTGTTCTGTCTGGTGCTTCTGTTCGTCCTTGCCTGGGTGGCGCGCAATCTCACGCGCGGGGCCATCGGCCGCAAGTGGATGGCGATCCGCGACATGGACATCGCAGCCGAGATCATCGGGGTGAACCCGCTGACAACCAAGCTATCGGCCTTTGCTGTTTCATCCTTCTTCATCGGGGTGGCGGGAGCCCTGTTCTTTTCCGTCTACCTAGGGGCGGTCGAGGTGGGCGAGGCCTTTGGCATCCAGAAAAGCTTCCTTGTGCTTTTCATGATCATCATCGGCGGGCTTGGGTCAATCTTCGGCAGCTTTGCCGGGGCTGCGTTCCTTGTCCTTCTGCCGGTGTTCCTGAAGAACGTTCTGGTCGGCCAGCTTGGCTGGCCCACCGATCTGGCCGCCCATATCGAACTGATGATCGTGGGTGGCCTGATCATCCTCTTCCTCATCGCCGAACCGCACGGGCTGAACCAGCTGTGGCGGGTGGCGAAAGAGAAGCTGCGCCTGTGGCCCTTCCCGCATTAGCGGCGGGCCTTTGACGAACGACACGAACCAGAACCGGGATAGCCCGGCACATCATCAACCCTTGGGAGGAGCCCCGATGAAAAAGACCTTTGCAGCCCTTGCCGCCCTGGCCATTGCCGCCAGCACGGTGCCGGCATCGGCAGATCTGATGATCCCCAACCTCAGCTATCGCACCGGGCCCTATGCGGCCGGGGGAATTCCCTATGCGGATGGTTTCAACGACTACTTCACGCTTCTGAACGAGCGGGACGGTGGCATTGGCGGCGAAAAGGTGGTGATCACCGAATGTGAGACTGCCTATAACACCGAAAAGGGTGTGGAGTGCTATGAGGCCACCAAGGGCAACGGGGCGCTGGTCTACAACCCCTTGTCCACCGGGATCACCTATCAGCTGATCCCCAAGGTCGCCGCAGATGGCATCCCGCTTTACACCCCTGGCTATGGCCGCACTTCGGCCGCCAATGGCAAGGTCTTCGAATGGGTGTTCAACTATCCCGCGAACTATTGGGATGCGGCTTCGGTGGCGGTGAAATACCTGCTGGAACAGAACGGCGGCAGCCTTGACGGCAAGAAGATCGCTCTGGTCTATCACAACTCTGCCTATGGCAAGGAACCGATCCGCACGCTGACCGAACTGTCGAAAAAGCATGGTTTCACGCTGGTTGAAGTGCCGGTGGATCACCCCGGGCAGGAACAGAAAAGCCAGTGGCTTCAGATCCGCCGTGACAAGCCCGACTATGTCGTGATGTGGGGCTGGGGTGTGATGAATGCCGTGGCCATCCAGGAGGCGGCGAACATCAACTATCCGATGGAGAATTTCATCGGCGTCTGGTGGTCGGGGTCCGAAAATGACGTGATGCCGGCGGGCGAAGGTGCGAACGGCTACAAGTCGCTGGCAATGCATGGCACGGGCATGGCCTATCCGGTCTATGACGATCTGAGGAAATTCGTCATCGATGCAGGCAAGGCATCCGGGGCCGGGGATCAGGTCGGGTCGGTGCTTTATTCACGCGGGATGTATGCGGCGCTGGTGATTTCCGAAGCCATCCGCAAGGCGCAGGAAATTCACGGCACGGCCGCCATCACCGCGGCGCAGCTGCGCGACGGGTTCGAAGCGCTGGAAATCACAGAAGCCCGGATGGCTGAACTTGGCCTGCCGAACTTTGGCCAGCCCTTTGCCGCGTCTTGCGAAGATCACGGCGGCCCGGGGGCGGCGATGATTCAGCAATGGGATGCGGCCAGCAAGACATGGTCGTTGAAGACCGGGTTCATCGCGCCCGATGACGAGGTGCTGGTGCCGCTGGTGATGGAAGATTCGGGCGCTTTCGCGGCCGAAAACAACATCGCCGAGCGCTGCAACTGACAAGACCCAAGGGGTGCCCCGGCCACACCGGGGCACCCGCCACACAAGTGCCGGAACCAGGGCCATGCTGGACGCGACCAAGACCGATCAGGCTTTGCTGGAGGTCAACAACATCGAGGTGATCTACAACCACGTCATCCTCGTTCTGAAGGGGGTTAGCCTGTCGGTGCCCAAGGGCGGGATCACCGCACTTCTGGGCGGAAACGGGGCGGGCAAGACAACCACGCTGAAGGCGATTTCCAACCTGCTGAAATCGGAACGCGGAGAGGTGACGAAAGGCACGATCCTGTATCGCGGGGACCGGGTCCAGGATCTGTCGCCGGCCGATCTGGTACGCCGCGGGGTCATTCAGGTGATGGAGGGCCGGCATTGCTTTGAGCATCTGACGGTCGAGGAGAACCTTCTGACCGGTGCCTATACACGGCGCGAGGGGCGTGCCGAAATCGCCCGCGATCTGGAGATGGTGTACAGCTATTTCCCGCGCCTGAAAGAACGGCGCAAAAGTCAGGCGGGCTATACCTCGGGCGGGGAACAGCAGATGGTGGCCATTGGCCGCGCGCTGATGAGCCGGCCCGAAACGATTTTGCTGGATGAACCCAGCATGGGGCTTGCGCCGCAGCTGGTCGAGCAGATCTTCCAGATCGTAAAGGCGGTGAACGAAGGCGAAGGTGTTACCTTCCTGCTGGCCGAACAGAACACCAACGTGGCGCTGCGCTTTGCCCATTACGGCTATATCCTTGAAAGCGGCCGCGTGGTGATGGATGGCCCGGCGGCCGATCTGCGCGAAAACCCCGATGTCAAGGAATTCTACCTTGGCGTTTCGGATGAGGGGCGGAATTCGTTTCGGGATGTGCGCAGTTATCGTCGCCGCAAGAGGTGGCTGTCATGACGGCAGATGGTGCAGAGGTGCGGGCCATGACCCATTATGATGACCTTGAAACCCGATCGCAGGACGCGCGCGAGGCGGCGCAACTGGCAGCCCTGAACGGGTTGCTGCACCGGATTGGCCGGGATGGTCTGACCGATCTGGCCGGGCTGGTGGCCCTTCCGGTCTTGCGCAAGGCCGAACTGTCGGAACGGCAAAAGGCGAAGCCCCCCTTTGGTGGCCTGCCGGTGGGAGAGATCGTTCATTATTTCCAGTCCCCCGGCCCGATCTATGAACCCGGCGGCATCAGCCATGACTGGTGGCGGATGGGGCGGTTTCTGCATGCGCTGGGTGTGGGGCAGGGGGATATCGTCCAGAACTGCTTTGGCTATCACCTGACCCCGGCGGGCATGATCTTTGAAAACGGTGCCCGGGCCGTGGGCGCGGCGGTATTGCCTGCGGGCACGGGCCAGACCGAATTGCAGGTGCGCGCCGCGGCGGATATCGGCACAACCGCCTATGCCGGCACGCCGGATTACCTGAAGGTGATCCTTGAAAAGGCCGACGAAATGGGCGAGGCGCTGAAGATAAGCCGTGCCGCCGTGTCGGGGGGGGCGCTTTTTCCCAGTTTGCGGCAATGGTATGCCGACCGTGGCATCGCCTGCCTTCAGGCCTATGCCACTGCGGATCTGGGCAATGTCGCCTATGAATCCCCGGCGATGGAGGGGATGATCATGGACGAAGGCGTGATTGTCGAAATCGTCCGCCCCGGGTCTGACAGGCCGGTGCCGGATGGTGAGGTGGGCGAGGTTGTGGTGACATCGCTGAACGCCGATTATCCGCTGATCCGCTTTGCCACGGGTGACATGTCGGCCGTCCTGCCGGGGCAAAGCCCCTGTGGCCGCACCAACCGGCGTATAAAGGGGTGGATGGGCCGCGCCGATCAGACCACAAAGATCAAGGGCATGTTCGTGCGCCCCGAACAGGTGGAACAACTTGTCTCGCGCCATGAGGAAATCGCCCGGGCGCGGGTGGTGGCGAGCCGCGAGGGTGAGATGGACGTGATGACGGTGCAGATCGAAACCCGCGCCACCAACCCTGCCCTTTACGAAGACAGCATCGTGGCCACGCTGAAGATGCGGGGCCATGTGGAACTTCTGCCGCCGGGCGCCTTGCCGAATGATGGCAAGGTGATCGAAGATCGGCGCAGCTACGATTGACCGCGCAGCCCAAGGGCGACGAGCGGGGTAAACAGGCGCTTGTAGGTCAGCTTTTTTGACCTAATATGCGAAGTGGGGGAGGAAGCTACTTCCCCCTGAGGGAGGAAAAGATGAACGATTCCATCGTGATCGTGGCGGCGGCACGAACGCCGATGGGGGGCTTTCAGGGGGCGCTTGGCCCGATGCCGGCATCGGCGCTGGGGGCCTGCGCCATCAGCGCGGTGATGGCCCGGGCCGGATTGCCGGGCGCCGATGTCGACGAGGTGCTGATGGGCTGCGTTCTTCCTGCGGGGCAGGGGCAGGCGCCGGCGCGTCAGGCTGCCCTTGGCGCGGGCCTGCCGGTTTCGGTTCCGGCCTCGACCGTGAACAAGATGTGCGGCTCTGGCATGAAGGCGGTGATGATGGCCTGTGATGCCATCATGGCCGGTCAGGCGCGGGTGATGGTGGCGGGGGGCATGGAAAGCATGTCGAACGCGCCCTATCTGCTGGATCGCGCAAGGTCGGGCTACCGGATGGGCCACGGCCGGGTCATCGACCACATGTTCCTTGATGGCCTTGAAGATGCCTATGACAAGGGCCGCCTGATGGGCACCTTTGCCGAGGATTGTGCCGAACACTACCAGTTTACCCGTGAAGCGCAGGATGCCTTTGCCCTGCAATCCCTTTCCCGCGCACAGGGCGCCATGGCCCAAGGCCGGTTCGCGGCCGAGGTTGTGGCGGTGGCGGTTCCCGCCAAGGGGGGCGAGGTGCAGGTGGCGCTGGACGAACAGCCCGGTCTGGCACGGCCTGAAAAGATTCCGCATCTGAAGCCTGCCTTCCGCCCCGGTGGCACGGTGACGGCGGCGAATTCCTCCTCCATCTCGGACGGTGCCGCAGCCCTTCTTCTGATGTCGGAACGTGAGGCCGAGGCGCGGGGCCTGCATCCCTTGGCCCGGATCGTGGGCCATGCGGGCTTTGCCGATGCCCCGCATCTGTTTCCCACCGCCCCCATCGGCGCCATGCGCCGGCTGTTTGAAAAGATCGGCTGGTCGGCGCGCGATGTTGATCTGTTCGAGATCAACGAAGCCTTCGCCGTGGTGGCCATGGCGGCGATGCGCGATCTGGACCTGCCGGCCGACAAGGTGAACATCAACGGCGGCGCCTGTGCGCTGGGCCACCCCATCGGCGCTTCAGGTGCGCGCATTCTGGTGACGCTGCTGCATGCCTTGCAGGCCCAAGGCCTGAAGCGCGGTGTGGCAAGCCTGTGCATCGGGGGCGGTGAAGGCACAGCGGTGGCCTTGGAACGGGTGGACTGAAGCGATGGATTTCGTGTTGAGTGAAGAACAGGTGGCAATCCGCGACATGGCGCTTGCCTTTGCCGGCGACCAGATCGCGCCCCATGCCCTTGATTGGGACAGGGACCGCCATTTCCCACTGGATGTGCTGCGTCAGGCGGCGGGCCTTGGCCTTGCCGGGATGATGGTGGACCCTGATCTTGGCGGTTCCGGCCTTGGCCGGATCGAGGCGGTTCTGGTCTATGAGGCGCTGGCGACAGGCTGCCCGGCAATTTCGGCCTATCTGTCGATTCACAACATGGTTGCCTCGATGATCGGGCGCCATGGCAGCGATGCGCAGAAGGCGGCCCTTCTGCCGCGTCTTTGCGCGGGTGACATCTGGGCCAGCTATTGCCTGACGGAACCCGGGTCGGGGTCAGACGCGGCGGCGCTGTCCACCCGGGCCGAACGGCAGGGCGATGATTACATCCTGACCGGGCAAAAGATGTTCATCTCGGGTGCCGGGGAAACAGACCTTTACGTCGTCATGGCGCGCAGCGGCGGGCCCGGGCCAAAAGGCATTTCGGCCTTCATACTGGAAAAGGGCATGGCGGGCCTGTCCTTCGGGGCGAATGAACGCAAGATGGGCTGGAATGCTCAGCCCACCCGCACCGTTGCCATGGATGGCGTGCGGGTTCCGGCCAGTGCGATGCTGGGCCCCGAAGGCGCCGGGTTCAAACTGGCGATGGAAGCACTGGACGGCGGCCGCACCTCGATTGCCGCCTGTTCCTTGGGCGGGGCGCAGGCCGCTTTTGACAAGGCCCGCGCCTATATGGGCGAAAGGAAAGCCTTTGGCCAGAAGCTGACCGATTTTCAGGCCCTGCAATTCGCGCTGGCGGATATGGCGACAGAGCTGGAGGTGGGCCGCACCTTTCTGTGGCGGGCCGCGGCGGCGCTGGATGCCCGCCTGCCCGAGGCGACGCGGCTTTGCGCCATGGCCAAGAAGCATGTCACCGACGCCGGCTTCGATGTCGCCAACCGGGCGCTGCAACTGCATGGCGGATATGGCTATCTGGCTGATTACGGGGTGGAAAAGATCGTCCGAGACCTGCGGGTCCATCAGATTCTGGAAGGCACGAATGAAATCATGCGCCTGATCATTGCCCGGTCAGTGCTGGCGGAGGCCGGGCATGTCTGAGGTCATCGTTGAACAGACCGGCAGGCTGGCCCGCCTGCGGCTGAACCGCCCCGCCGCGATCAACGCGCTGACGCATGGCATGGTGCATGACCTGACCGCCGCACTGGACCGGTTGGAGCCGGACCCGGACGTGGCCGCGATCCTGCTGACGGGCGAGGGCTACAGGGGCCTGTGCGCCGGGGGCGATATTCGCGGCCTTTATGACGCGCGCCACAGCGACCCCGGCCCCTCACTGGCTTTCTGGCGCGATGAATACCGGCTGGATGCCCGCATTGCCCGCTGCGCCAAGCCCTTCATCGCGTTGATGGACGGTTTGGTTATGGGCGGGGGTATCGGCATTTCGGCCCACGCAGCATTCCGCATCGCGACCGAGCGGTCGAAGATCGCGCTGCCGGAATGCGGGATCGGCTTTGTGCCCGATGTGGGCGCGACATGGCTTTTGCCCCGCGCGCCCGGCCAGCTTGGCACATGGATGGGGATGACCGGGCGCATTCTGGGCGCGGCGGATGCGATGCTGATGGGCTTTGCCGATCACCACATGCCTATGGCGGCGCTTGACGATCTGGTGGGCAGCCTTGCCGCCCTGCCTGCGGGCGCCGGCCCGGCAGATATTGCCGCCGCCATTGCCCGCCATGCCACCGATGCCGGCCCTGCCCCCCTTGCCAGCAACCGCGCGCTGATTGACCGCTGCTTTTCGCCCGACCGGGTGGAAGACATCATGGCGGCGCTGGACCGTGAAGCTGGCGCCTTTGCCGAACAAACCCGTGCCGATCTTGCGGCAAAGTCACCCACTGCGCTGAAGCTGGCCCTGCGGCTGGCCCGCTTGGGCAAGGGCGTCGCCCGGCTGGAGGATGCGCTGGAACTGGAATACGCCGCCGCCCGCACCCTTGTGACGGGGCATGACTTTTATGAAGGCATCCGCGCCGCCATCATCGACAAGGACCGCAACCCGAAATGGTCCCCCGCCACGTTGGCCGAGGTTTCGGACGACTGGGTAGCGGCAGCGCTGCACCTGACACAAGACCGGGTCTTCCCGGCCACCGCCTGAAGGAGAAGTGACGATGGGCAAGACGATCGGTTTCATCGGATTGGGCAACATGGGCGGGCCGATGGCCTTGAACCTTGTGAAGGCCGGGTTCCGTGTTCAGGGCTTTGATACGGTGCCCGCCGCGCGGCAGGCCGCGCAGGATGGTGGCGTGGTGCTGGCTGCCACGGCGGCCGAGGCGGCAAAGGGCGCCGATGCCGTCATCACCATGCTTCCTTCGGGGCCCATCATGCTTTCGGTCTGGGCCGAGGTCATCCCCGCCATGGCCGATGGCGCGCTGATCATCGACAGTTCCACTGTCGATATCGATTCCTGTCGCAAGGCGCATGACCTTGCGCTGGGCCGTGGGCTTGCCTCGCTGGATGCGCCGGTATCGGGCGGGGTTGGCGGGGCCGTGGCAGCCACGCTGACCTTCATGGCGGGGGGCACGGGCGATGCGTTTGACCGGGCCAGACCGCTGCTGGCCGCCATGGGCAAGAACATCAGTCATTGCGGCGATGCGGGGGCGGGGCAGGCGGCCAAGATATGCAACAACATGATCCTTGGCATTTCGATGATCGCCGTTTCCGAAGCCTTCGGTCTGGCGGATCGTTTGGGCCTGTCGCGCCAGGCGCTGTTTGATGTCGCCTCCAAATCCTCGGGCCAGTGCTGGAGCCTGACCACCTATTGCCCGGTGCCGGGGCCGGTGCCGACCTCGCCCGCCAATAACGGCTACAAGCCCGGCTTTGCGGCGGCCCTGATGCTCAAGGATCTGCGGCTGTCGCAGGCGGCATCCGAAGGGGCGGGGGCGGCCACGCCTTTGGGGGCGGCGGCGACAGCCCTTTATGAAGAGATGGACCGTGCCGGTCTGGGCGGGCGCGACTTTTCAGCCATTTTCGAAATGCTGGCCAGCTCGTCTGGGCGGAGTGAACTGGCATGACGCCAAGCACCCTTCTGACCGAACGCCATGGCCGGGTGTTGCTGATCCGGCTGAACCGGCCCGAAGCGCTGAACGCGCTGAACAACAGGGTGAAGGATGAGCTGATCGCCGTCACAACGGCGGCAGACGCTGACGCGGGCATCGGCTGCATGGTGCTGACCGGATCGGAAAAGGCCTTTGCCGCCGGGGCCGACATCAAGGAAATGCAGTCGCTGACCTTTCAGGATGTGACGGGGTCTGATCTTTTCGCCGATTGGGCCGGCCTGACCGCGCGGCGCAAGCCGATCATTGCGGCGGTGGCGGGCTATGCTCTTGGCGGCGGGTGCGAACTGGCGATGATGTGCGATTTCATCCTTGCCGCCGACACCGCGAAATTCGGCCAGCCCGAAATCAAGCTGGGCACCATTCCCGGCATGGGCGGATCGCAGCGGCTGGCCCGTTTCGTGATTAAACCCAACGTCAATCCCAATGACACGTAATGTGTCCTTAGAACTATCAAACCGTTCAATTTCTATATCTATCAAATTGCGATGGCTAAATTCTTTATACACCGCTTTTTCTGCCGTCTTGCGAATTCC
>JALQTL010000344.1 GCA_023260935.1 Paracoccaceae bacterium | reverse complement strand
AATCCGGGTGATTGTCTGCTGTTTTATTCAGGTTCTTACCGAGAATGCCGCGATTCGTCTTATCGTATTGCATGGTTTTCGCGGCTGGACCCCATCAGGAACTGGCCCGTCGTCAGCGGGTCAATCACGACCGGAGGCAGTGGCAAGACATCTGGCGCTTCGGTTTTGGCAACCAGATAGGCTGCTGCCGTCAGGGATCCCGGCAGGACGCCCGGGGCCCCGCGGTCTGTCACAAACAGCTGGCCTGCCCTTGGTATGATGGGAAGCATTGGAAAAAGATCTTTTGTGGCGGTGCCCAGTGCGGCGACAAGGTGGCCTGCGCGCAAACGCCGGTCACCAAGAAGGACGGTGACGCCCCCGTCATCGATATCGAAACCTTGAATGGGGGCTGGCCAGATCGGCGTGATCCCCGGTGCGGAAAGGTAAGCGCGAACCGCCTTGTGGCCGGGCATATGGCCCTCTCCATCCAGCGTGACCAGTCGTTCGACGCCGGGGCCAAGACAGGCAAGCCCGGTTGCCGGACCATCTCGGGTGACATGGACTGGCCCGGAAATGGTGCGAAGCTTCGAAACCAGCGCGTCCAAGGCTGCAAGTTCGGCCTCACCCTGCCCGAAGACAAAGGAAGGGCGGGCGTGGAACGCCCCCGCGAGGATACCTTCTGCGGAAAGCTTGCGTGTATAAAGCAGGGAGGCCGAGGCAAGATGGGCAAGGGGGCCGGGTTTCTTGGACGCGACCGAGACAGCCCCATCCGACGCACCGGACGCCGCGGCGGCCGGGCCGACGGCATCGACAACCGCCACACGCGCGCCGGCCGTGGCAAGATGCCAAGCGACCGAGGCGCCGACAATCCCGGCCCCGGCAACGACGACATCATAATGGCTTTCGATAGACACAACTTGCTCCTCGGCGGTGGCATGCCTTCCACAAGCCGAGGCTAGCGCCCGCCTTTCGATGGCGCGATGTAAAATAACCCCGCATAGATACAATAATTATTGAAAGAATGGCCCGTATTCGGCTTCTTTGGGCAAAGTAACGATAGAAAAATACAAGTGAGTTTATATGATGGACGGCCAATATTGTATTGATCGCGAGTGGGAAAAAGGGTGCCCTGTCATCGAACGGTCCGTAGCGCCCGGATGGCTGCTGCGGTCCCCGTTCCAAAATTCCGCACGCGGGACCGCCCGCCAACATGGAGGACAGTATGAGATTTCTGAAACAACTGGTAACCGGAGCGGCGGCTGCGGCGATAACCCTGGGGGCCAGCCTTGGCTTGGCATCGGCGCAGGAAAAGTCGACGGTCGATGAGATCCGTGACCGTGGCGTGCTGCGCATTGCCGGCATCCTGAACGAAGATCCCTATTTCTCGAAGGATCCGCGCAGTGGCGAATGGCGCGGCTTTGTCGTGGAAATGGGCAAGGATATGGCCACCGAACTGGGTGTCGAACTGGAAGTCGTCGAATCCAGCTGGGCCAATTCGATCCTTGATGTGCAGTCGGGGAAGGTCGACCTCGCCTTTGCGCTTACCGCCCTGCCAAAACGGTCCTTGGCGGTCCATTTCTCGGCGCCAACCTACTATAACAGCTTCGTAATCGTTTCGCCGAAGGAAGAGTTGGCCGGAAAGACCTGGGCGGAATTGAACGATCCGGCCTATACGATTGCGGTCGATCTCGGCTCCTCGCAGGACCAGATCACGAAAGCCTATCTGCCTGAGGCCAACGTTCTGCGCTTCAAGACACGGGACGAGGCAATTCTTGCCGTCAGCACCGGAAAGGCCGACGCGATCATCAACACTGTTTTCAACAGCATGGTGATGACGAAAAAGAATGCCGCGATCGGCAAGGTTTACGTTCCGACACCGATCCTGTCGTCACCCTCTGTCATCGGCATGTCCCATGACTCGGACGATGTCTGGCGCGGTTTCGTATCGGCATGGGCGGATTATAACCGCCGTGTCGGCAACAACCAGACGTGGATCCTGAAGGGGCTTGAGCCTTTCGGCATCACGGCCGATGACCTGCCCGAAGGGTTTGACATCAACGGTTAACCAAAGCGCGGGCCCATGGCCCGCGCCAATCTGGCGACGGCAGGAGTGAAGCCGCATGTACAATTGGGATTTCTACACGGTCCTGCAATCGTTTGACCTGTTCCTGGAAGGTATCTGGACAACCTTTCTCTATACTGTGGGCTCGGTTGTCCTGGGGGTGATCATCGGGCTTTTGGCCTGCTTTGCGCGCCTGTCCAGGTTCTCGGCCCTGAGACTTCTTGCGCGAAGCTATCAGGAACTCTTCCGCTGCACGCCGCTGCTTGTGCAGATCCTGTGGGCCTATTACGCGCTGCCGATGGTGCTTGGGGTGACGATCTCGAACACGACTGCCGGGCTTCTTACGCTGTCGCTGTATGTTGGCTCCTTCTATGCCGAGATTTTCCGCGGTGGGATCAACGCCATCGACAAGGGCCAGCGAGAGGCTGCTGCCGCCATCGGCATGTCCCCGACGCAGACCATGGTGCGGATCATTCTGCCGCAAGCGATCAAGAAGATGCTGCCTGCGTTCATCAACCAGTCCGTGATTCAGGTGAAGAACACATCGTTGCTTTACGCGATCTCGGTGGCGGAGCTGACGTATATGACGTCGGTGGTGAATTCCGAAACCTACCGGCCGCTTGAGGCCTATTCTCTGGCTGCGGTGATGTATTTCGTGATGCTCTTCCCCCTGACCCAGATCGCCGACCATTTTGAACGCCGCATGCGCCGCAGTGACTGACCCGGGAGCCAGAAGATGACAACCACACAACCCGCCATTGCCGTGCGCGGTCTTACCAAGGCCTTCGGGCAGATCGAGGTTCTGAAGGGTATCGATCTTGATCTGATGCCGGGCGAGGTTCTGGGCCTCATCGGCCCCTCCGGATCTGGCAAGTCAACGCTGATCCGTTGCCTGAACATGATGGAAACGCCCTCTGCCGGGCAGCTCCTTGTCAGTGGGCGCGAAGTGGCCCCGCGGTTTCGGGGGGGTGGGAACAAGATCGGGATGGGCGAACTTCGCCGCAATGTCGGCATGGTCTTTCAGCACTTCAACCTGTTTCCGCATCTCAGCGTTCTGGACAACATCACCGAGGGCCCACGCATCGTGCTGAAGCGCCCCCGGGCCGAGGCAGAAGCGCTGGCCATGGACCTGCTGGAGCAGGTGGGGCTAGCCGACAAGGCGCAAGCCTATCCGGCCCATCTTTCAGGCGGGCAAAAGCAGCGCGTTGCCATTGCGCGCGCGCTGGCCATGCAGCCGCAAGTCCTGCTGCTGGACGAGGTGACCTCGGCCTTGGATCCGGAACTTGTGGGAGAGGTGCTTTCGGTGATCCGCCGGCTGGCTGACAAGGGAATGACCATGGTTCTGGTGACGCACGAAATGGGGTTTGCCGCAGATGTTGCAAGCCGCGTCATCTTCATGGAGCAGGGCCGAATTGCCGAAGAGGGCAGCCCGGACGACATCCTGCGGAACCCGCGTTCGGAACGGTTGCGCGGTTTTCTGTCGAGGTTTCACGGATGAAACACGCGCGCCAAACTTCCTTGCCGGTCCTGGTGCTTGGGGCGGGGCGTATGGCGCAACGTATCGCACGGGTATTGCAGGACGACGGCCGCCTTGCGGCCAACATGGCATCGCGCGATGCCGAAGCCTTGAATGGTCTTCACGGGTTCAACCGTCTCGCCCCGCTGACCGGCACGTTGCAAGAGGCTCTCTCTGCGTCATGCCGGGGGCATTCCGCGGTGATCCTTGCGGACCCGACCCTTCCCGCGCCGGATGTTGCACGCGCCGCGCTTGAGGCAGGCACGCATTATCTCGACATTACAGAAAGTGCGACATCGGGTGCAGCCATTGCCCGCATGGCGCAAGATGCGGTCCGGGCTGATCTGTGCCTTGCGCCGGGCTGCGGCCTCGCTCCGGGCTATGTCACATCCCTGGCCGCAGAGGCGCTGGACCGCGCAGCGCCTGCCGATCAGATCACCGTCTTTGTCGGCGTTCTTCCCACCGAGCCGCTGAACCGGTTGGGATACGCGAATATCTGGGGTTTCGAGGGATTGGTGAGCGAGTATACCGGGCCGTGCAGTGCGCTTCGCAACGGCGTTCCGGTCAAACTCGCGCCGCTGACAGAATGCGAAGACATCTACCTCAACGGGGATCGCTTCGAGGCCTTCACGACGGCCGGCAGTCTTGATGCCCTGGTGCGCACAAGCGAAGGCCGGGTTGCTGAACTGGTGTTCAAGACCCTGCGCTACCCGGGGCACCTCGACTACATCCGCTTCATGCTTGACGATCTGGGCCTGTCGCGCCGCATCTACCAGTTCCGGACCTTGTTGACGACAGCGCTGCCAAGGATCGAAGAAGATATGGTCCTGATTGCCATTCGTCATCGCTCTCTGGGGCAAGAGCGGTGGGACACACGCATATTGACGGCTGGCCGCGACCCGGACGGGCGGATTGTCAGCGCCGTTTCAACGGCAACGGCCGCCCATGTTTGTGCCACGCTTGACTTGATCCTCAGTGGCCGGACGGAACCCGGCCTGATCTCGCCGGGACAGTTGCGCCCGTCGATCTTGCGACAATCGCCCTTTCTTGGTCTTGTAACGTCCGGCGCGGCTTCAGCACATCCACAGGCCGCGCTCCAGTGAGGGATGCATGGCACGGTTAAGGTCGGACTCAGAGAAGGGCAGCGAAGACAAGCGCCCGAAGGTCGATATTTCTCTGCTTCAAACCTTTCATCTGGTCGCGAGGACCGGATCATTTTCCGCGGCTTCTCGGGAACTGAATATTTCGTATCAATCGGCCGCAAACCATGTTCGGCGGCTTGAGCAGCTATATGGCGGGCGCTTGATCGAGGCGGAAAAAGGATCGCGCCAAGTGACCCTGACACCGCAGGGCCGCGCCTTGCACGCATCGCTGGGCGAAGAACTGGAAACCATTCTGTCCCGGATCTCGGTGCTGTTGCATGACGTGCGTTCCGTGCTGCGTGTCGGGGTGCCTCAGGCACTTTTCCATCACTTCTTTCCAGCCATCCTGCAAGACTTCCGGACGCGCGCCCCGGATATTGAACTGGCTTTCTTTGAACGCGATACGACGCTTGAAAAGATGATGATGGAAGGCGCACTGGATGCGGCTGTCAGCGAACGCAGCTTCAGTCATCCGGCAATCACGCAGCATCTTCTTGGCAGTTATCGGCTTGCACTGGTCTGGCCGGCAGAATGGGGGATCGCAGAGGGCGAGACGGACCTTTCGCAGTTCCGCGACAGGCCCTTCATCACCTACGAGACCGGGCAAACCGTGCGTAACGGAGCGCTTGAATTCCTGACGCGTCAGTTGCATTGCCCCCCGCGGATCGCAACATCGGCATCAGGCAGCACCAGTGTCATGCGGTTGATCGAAGCCGGTCTGGGCTACGGTGTCGTGCCGGAATGGGCAGCCGAAGGCGCAAATCCGGGCGTGCTGCACCGCGTTCTGACCGGGATGGAGCCTATGAAGCTCTGGTTCGCCCATACCGCTTTTCTAAGCACCAACACTTATGTAAAGACCTTGCATCAATGCTGTCGCAATGCGCTGTCTTGACCCGGCGCTTGTCGTGATCATCCCGCGCACCTGACCTGCCACCCCCGTAATTTTCCCGGTAATCGGGCGCGTAAGCGGCATTGGCGGATGGACTGTATTGTGCGGGTAGCTTGTTCGATCACCGGGGCGATATCCTCGACGCTATTGAACTGCCGATGGGATTTGAAGCCATCCCTTGCAGCTAGGCGCACTGTTCCTTGTCTGAAAGGAAGGCGGATCACGATCCGACAAATCGCCGTTTGCAGCCTAGTTCGATTCTATGCAGGGGAATTTGGAGGCGGGTACCGGAATCGAACCGGTCTTCACGGATTTGCAATCCGCTGCGTAACCTCTCCGCCAACCCGCCGAGAGTGGGGATTGGGTATATCAGCGGCGCGGGGCATGCAAGTCCCCGGTGCGCGAAATTCGACATCTGCCGTGTTGCGCCCGGCCCGGCGCCTGATAGCCTTGCACTGAAGCAAAAGGGGCGGCGGAGGGGCGGTATGATTACCGGATATGCCAGCAACAACGGGCGTCTGGCAGAGGTGCCGGCCAATCCGCAGGAACTGGCGGCGCTGGTCTGGATCGACCTTGTTGCCCCCCGGCCAGAGGAAGAGGCGCTTTTGGAAGGGGCGCTGTCGCTGGATCTGCCGACGCGAGAGGAAATGCGCGAGATCGAACAGACATCGCGGCTTTATTCCGAAAACGGGGCGCAGTTCATGACAGCCCTGATCCCTGCACAGACCGATGATGATGAGCCGGTCATCGAACCCGTGACCTTCGTGTTGCAGGATCGCCAGCTTGTGACGATCCGCTATCACACGCCGCGGGCCTTTGATCTGTTCCTGCAACGGTCGGCCAAGGGGCAGTTGACCAGTGGCTCGGGCGAAGAGGTGATGATCGGCCTGCTGGAAATGATCGTGGACCGGCTGGCCGATGTGCTGGAACGCGCGGGTCATGACCTGGAGGCGGTGGCGCGCCGGATCTTTGCGCGCGACGGGGCCAAGGCGCGACGGGGAATGGACTGGCAGGCGATGCTGTCCGAGATCGGGCGCAAGGGGGCGCTGGTGTCAACGATCCGCGACAGTCTGGGCACGCTGGACCGGCTGATCGTCTTTCTGGGCCAAAGGCTGCGCGCAGATGGTGCCGCGCCGGGGCTGAACGACCGGCTTCACGATCTTGCCAGCGATGTCAGAAGCCTTTCCGACCATGCCGGCTTCGTGGCGCAGAAGGTGACCTTCCTTCTGGATGCGGCCCTTGGTCTGATCGGAATCGAACAGAACGGGATCATCAAGATCTTCTCGGTCGTGTCCGTGGTGTTCCTGCCGCCCACGCTTGTGGCGTCGATCTATGGCATGAATTTTTCGGTGATGCCCGAGCTTTCCTGGCCCTGGGGGTATCCTGCGGCTTTGGGGGTGATGGTGCTTTCGGCGCTTTTGCCGTATCTTCTGTTCCGCGCAAAGGGCTGGCTGTAACATGGATCTGCGGTTTCCCCCGCAGTGTCGTTTTCAGGGGTTTGTTGTTTCTGCTGGACATCACATTCAAAAATGTGAATACATTTGCGCCTGAAATATCGAGTCGCGAAAGGTCTGTCTCATGCGTGTTTACCTGATCGCCGTTCTTGCCCTGGGTCTGCCCCTTGCGGGCATGGCAGAACCGCTGTCGCCGGTGCGGGTGGCCGAATGGAAATCCGTCTATGGCCGGATCGAGGCGCGCGATCGTCTGCCGGCCCGGGCCCGTCTGGGCGGCACGCTGGTGGAACTGGCCGTCAGCGAAGGCGAAACGGTCGAGGCGGGGCAGGTTCTGGGCCGGATCGTCGATGAAAAGCTGGCGCTGCAATTGCAGGCTGTGGATGCGCAGGCGGTGTCCTTGCAGGCCCAGCTTGCCAATGCCCAAACTGAACTGACCCGGGGCGAAGACCTGCTCAAGCGCGGGGTGACGACGGTGCAGCGGCTGGATGCGCTGCGCACGCAGGTGGATGTCCTGCAAGGGCAGATCGAAGCAGTGGCCGCCCAGCGGCAGGTGGTGGAGCAGCAGGCCGCCGAAGGCGCGGTTCTGGCGCCATCGGCCGGGCTGGTGCTGGATGTGCCGCTGGCCAAGGGCGCCGTGGTGATGCCGGGCGAAGCGGTGGCGGTGATCGGGGGCGGGGGCACCTTCCTGCGCCTTGCGGTGCCCGAACGCCATGCGGCGGCGCTGAAGGAAGGGGACAGCATCCAGATCGAAGGGCCCGAAGGGCAGGCCGAGGGCAAGCTTGCCCGGGTCTACCCGCTGATCGAAAATGGCCGGGTCATTGCCGATGTGGTGGTGCCGGGGCTTTCCACCCGTTTTGTCGATGCGCGGGTTCTGGTGCGCCTGCCGGTGGGCGAACGGTCGGTTCTGCTGGTGCCCGAAGCAGCGATCACTTCTCGGCATGGCCTTGATTTCGTGGAAACCACGGCCGGCACGCGCGCGGTTGTGCCGGGAGAGCGGCATGAGGTCGACGGCAAGGTGATGGTCGAGGTCATCTCGGGGCTTGAGGCCGGCGATACCCTTGCGGGGGCACAGGAATGAAGCCGCAGGCAGAACACGAAAAGGGCCGGGGTGGGCTTGGGCTTGCCGGTGGCCTGACCAGCGCCTTCATCCGCAGCGCGCTGACGCCGCTGTTCATTCTGGCGGCAGTGGCGGCGGGCCTTGTGGCGCTGATCAGCCTTCCGCGCGAAGAAGAACCGCAGATTTCCGTTCCGCTGGTCGATATCCATGTTCAGGCGCCCGGGCTGAAGGCCGAGGATGGCGTGAAGTTGGTGACGGAACCCCTTGAGGTGCTTGTGAAAGGCATCAACGGGGTCGAGCATGTCTATTCCCAGACCGGCGATGACCGCGCGATGGTCACGGCCCGTTTTCTGGTGGGCACGCGGTCCGAGGATGCGGTTCTGCGGGTGCATGACAAACTGCGCGCGAACATGGATCGTATCCCGCTGGGCATTCCCGAGCCATTGGTTGTGGGGCGCGGGATCGACGATGTGGCGATCCTGTCGCTGACCCTTGCGCCCGCCCCGGGGCACGAAGCTTCGGCGAACGATTTGACGCGTATTGTCCGTGAGTTGCAGGCCGAAGTTGCCAAGGTGGATGAGGTTGGCCTGACCTATATCGTAGGCGAGGCGCAAGAGGTGATCCGCATCGCGCCTGATCCGGAACGGCTGGCACTTTATGGCATCACGCTGCAACAGCTTGCCGGCAAGGTGGCGCAGGCCAACCGCAGCCTGAACACCGGGCTCTTGCGTGACGGGGGCGAACAGATCGGCCTTGTGGCGGGCGAAACGCTGACCGCCCCGGCCGAGGTGGCGGGGCTGTTGCTGACCGCGCGCGACGGCCGGCCGGTCTATGTCTCGGATGTGGCGGATGTGTCCTTTGTGCCCGATACCTCGGAGCATATCGTTTCGCAGATCACCCGCGACGGCGATCAGATCCGCCGCACCCCGGCCGTCACCCTTGCCGTGGCCAAACGGGCAGGGGCGAATGCCGTGGTGGTGGCGGAAGATGTCCTGCATGCCGTCGAGGCGCTGGAAGGATCGCTGATCCCCGAAGGCATCGACGTGACCGTGACCCGCGATTACGGCGAAACCGCCAATGAAAAGGCCAATGAGCTTTTGTTCCATCTTGGCCTTGCCACGGTGTCGATCATCGCGCTGGTGTTTCTGGCGATCGGCTGGCGCGAGGCTATCGTGGTGGCCATCGTCATCCCGGTGACGATCCTGCTGACGCTCTTTGCCGCGTGGATCATGGGCTATACGCTGAACCGCGTGTCGCTTTTCGCGCTGATCTTTTCCATCGGTATCCTGGTCGATGACGCCATCGTGGTGATCGAGAACCTTGCCCGCCACTGGGGCATGAAGGATGGCCGCGATCGGGTCAGGGGCGCCATCGACGCGGTGGCCGAGGTTGGCAACCCCACCATCGTGGCCACGCTCACGGTGGTGGCGGCGCTGCTGCCGATGCTGTTCGTTTCCGGACTGATGGGCCCCTATATGTCGCCCATTCCGTCGAATGCCTCGGCGGCCATGATCTTTTCCTTCTTTGTCGCCGTCATCATCACGCCTTGGCTGATGGTAAAGGTGGCCGGCAAGGCCGAGCTTGCCGACCACGGCCATGATGCGGGCGCGGGCGGGGATCCCGGCGGGCGTCTGGGGCGGATCTACTCGGCCGTCGCGCGGCCGGTCCTGCGGTCAAAGGCTTCGGCCTGGACATTCCTGCTTGTCACCATCGTGCTGTCCTTCGGGTCGCTGGCCGCGCTTTACACCAAGGATGTCACCGTCAAGCTTCTGCCCTTCGACAACAAGTCTGAACTGAGCGTGATGATCGACCTGCCCGAAGGGTCCAGTGTCGAGGCGACGGACCGGGTGGCACAGGATGTGGCGCGGATCGCGATGGACCTGCCCGAGGTTCTGGCTCTGCAAACCCATGCCGGCACCGTGGCGCCGTTCAACTTCAACGGTCTGGTGCGGCACTACTTCCTGCGTCAGGAACCGCACTTGGGCGAAGTGGCGCTGAACCTGTCGCCCAAGGCGGACCGCAGCCGCGCGAGCCATGCCATTGCACTGGACCTGCGCGAAAGGCTGAAGGCGGTGGCCGTGCCCGAAGGCACCAGCATCAAGGTGGTCGAACCGCCCCCCGGGCCGCCGGTCATCGCCACCCTGCTGGCCGAGGTTTATGGCCCCGACGCCGATACCCGCCGTCAGGTGGCCGCTCAAGTACGTCAGGCCTTTGAATCCGTGCCATTCATCGTTGATGTGGATGACAGCTTTGGCGTGCAGCCGCGCCGGCTGCGGGCCACGGTTTCGACCGAT